>NZ_JBZXVN010000058.1:0-26249 GCF_058892305.1 Pelagimonas sp. | reverse complement strand
CAAGCCTACCTTAGAATAGCATTTGGTAGAGTAGGTTACTCTATGCTAGACTAGCCGAATAGGTCCGCAAGAGGCCAAGACAGAGCAGAAATCAGACAGGATACCCAATGCCCGTAATCGCATTTGCCAACTCCAAGGGGGGTAGTGGCAAAACCACCAGTGCACTTCTTTTGGCGCAGGCGCTGGCCACCCACAAACCCACCACTATCATCGATGCCGATCCCCGGCATCCCATCACCACCTGGGCAGAAAAACCCGGCCTGCCGGAGGCGCTCAGCGTCACCACCAATAGCAGCGAAAGGACGATCCTGGATGAAATCGAAGAGGCCGCAGAACGTGACCCCTTTGTGATCATTGATCTGGAGGGCACAGCCTCGCGTCTGATGAGCTATGCAATCAGCCAAGCCGATCTGGTGATCATCCCGATGAAGGAGCAGCAGCAGGACGCACTGGCGGCGCTGGATGTCATCCAAGAGATTCACCGCGACATGAAAGCGACCCGGCGCAAGATTCCTTATGCGGTGCTGTTCACCCAAAGCCGCGCGGCGGTGAAGTCGCGCACGGCCCGCCATATCGGGACACAATTCCGCGGCAACGAACATATCGATACATTCGACACCGAAATCCATGAGCGCGATGCATTTGCAGCCATGTTCTCGATTGGGGGCACGGTGGCGGATATGCCCCCCTCCAAGGTCAATGGGCTGGATCGCGCGCTAGAGAATATCGAAGCCTTCCGCGCCGAGACCATTGCACGGCTGCGCAGCATTCGCGTCAATGCAGAAAGGGCAGCGTGATGATGGATCGCGAAGCGCTTGCCATGCCGCGTTTGGATGACATGGATGATTTCGCCCCACGCAAAAAAACCGCACCGGGGCAGGGCGCGCGCACCAAGCCTCGCGCGGCAGAGACCCGGCGGGCTGTTGACGCGGCTTCGGCCTTTCCCTCGCGGGAGGCGGCCACAGATGGGCAACTGAACCTGAAAGGGCCACGCCATGTGCTCGACCGCTTCCGCACCCTGTGCAAGGAAGACCGGCGGGCCTATTACGACATGCTGGAAATTCTGATGGACCGCTACGAGGCCAAATAGCCCACCGGAGTTTCCCAAGGACAATCCGGCTTGGCCCCTTGGGCCAGCCGTCTGAGCCAGCCGTCTGGGGCGCAGGCGGTTATTGCCCTGCGCCTTGGCGGCGCTCAACCCCTCAACAAACCAATGCTGAGCCTGCATTCGGCTAGGGGCAGGTCTGGCTGCCGATAGGTTTAATGCTCTCCGCCACGCCAATGCATGCGATAGGTTTTGTCACACGCCAGCAAAACAAAATGGTGGCGAAACCGGCGATCCGTGAGCATTTGCAAAGCATAGGCCAAGGCGCTTCCGGGAACGAGCATGCGCTGCAGGACCGGACGGGTCCATGTAGAACGCGCGGCCCGCGCCCGCAGGCGGGACAGATACGGCCACTCTTGCCGCTGTCCCACAACGGCCCCCGCCCCAAAAAGATCGGCCAAAACCGCGCTATACCAGGCATAGGACCCATAGGCCCCGGCCTTGCGGAAACATGTCTCGATCGCCGTGAAATCGATCGCCGACTGCTGCGCAAGCGCCATAACATCAAGCCCATCACGCAGGCTGGCCGACCCGCCCAGCATGGACAACCCGCGCAGGGTGGCATGGGCGATGGCCATCGTCACTTGGTGCTCGGGGCAGGGGATATACGCCTGCCAACCGTTCTGTGTCACCGGGCGGGCCTTGGCCAGAACTTCGGAGGCCGGCAGCAGATAATTAGGATCGGAAAAGAACCCCTTGTGCAGCTCAACCCAAGCCGGATCCTGTGGGCGGCGGATCGGCACCGCATGATGGGCGTAGCTGCGCATCCAGGTAATCGGGGTCGGGCCATCATACCCAGAAGAAAAGCCGCGCGCCTGCAGGTGCAACAACGCCTCAGAGAGCCGGTTCTCGGGGACCAAGACGTCGATATCCGACGTCATGCGCGCGCCGGACAGATGACTGCCCCCCAAAATCTGCGCCATGCCTTTTAGGTAAACGGCCTGTACGTCAATCTCGGCCAAAGCCTCGGTCAAGGCGCGGGCCTGCGCCGCAAGATCGGCATTGCGGGCGCGATTCAGCAGCCAGACCGCTTCCAGCGCCTCTGCCAAATCGGTCTCCACTTCGCCCAGCAAGCCGCGCCGCCGCAGCGCCAGATAGAGACCGGGCAACACCCGAAACCCATCGGCCAAGGCCATCAAGGCTCTTATATCCACGCCATCCAAACACCCGGAAGTCGGATCGTCCCCCGGACCCAGCAACGCGCAAAGCAAACGCAACAGGGCAGGGCGCTCTGATGTGGTTTGCTTATCGAAAAATGACATGCTCACATCAAACGCCCGCGCATTGTTCCACAGATAATGTCCACATTTCGGTCACGCGGTCCCGGGCTCAGCCATTGTGGGCTGCGCGCGTGTCGCCGGAGCAGACATGCCCTCAGTCACCCGGCGCCGGCGTTCGATCTGCAATGCCGAGGCAAAGAGCCCGACGCTCATCCATGTGAAAAACGCCAGCCCACGGTTTTCATAACTTTGATTGGCAAAAGACAGCAGCGTGATCGCAAGCAGCGCATAGGCCATCAGGCGCGCCAGCCGGGCCAGCCTCGGATCGGCGCTCTGCCGCGCGTTGCGCGCCCTGAGGTACAGCCGCAGATACATCCCATAAAAGAGCACCGCCCCGATCAAACCATAATAGGATAGGATCGCCGCCAGATAGAAATCCTCGAGCAGACTATCTATGTAATACATGAGAACATAAGGCAGATGCGGATAAGAACGCGTCGCATATTCCGCCACAAAGAACCGGTCAGGCGACAGCCCTGTCACCACCACCGGATCGCCAAGCAATGCAGGAAGATAGGCCAGCAAGATTCCCAGCCTCTGGTTCATGAGATTGTCGATGATGCGCGCATCCAGCAGGCTGATGAAATTGCCATATTCAAAGCTGCTGCTTGAGGACACGGCGCTCACCGTTGCCGAGAGCAGCACAAATCCCACAGGGATCGCCGGCAGCGCAATCAGCGTCAACAGCACCCGTGTGACCAGCCGCCTTGAGCTAAACAGGTAGTGCACCGTCAACAACATCCCCACCAAAAACACTGTGCGCGAGCCACTCTGGAACAGCAGGAAACAAAACAACAGCAACAGCACAAAGCTGCGGGGGCGGCGGTCATCCCGGCTGAGGATCATCAATATGCCGAATAGGATGATGTAGCTATAGGATAGGAAATCCCCCATCGACCCGATCAGGAAGGAGCGCGTCAGCTCGCGGTTGGAGGTAAAGGAGCGTTCTACATCCGCCAAAATATTACTGTAATCACTGGGCGCAAAGAGCGCGACCACACCTGACCCGCCAACAAATTGTATCACCCCCAGCCCCACCTGGAACAAGATCAGAATCCAGATCAGCCGCAGCACCTTGTCGATCCGCTCGGGCGAAGTGACGATGAAAGGCAGTGCGATGGCCAGAAAGACAAATCTGTTCAGCACCAAAATCTCGGACAAGTTCAGCGCCAAATTTGAACCGCTCACCGCCAGGCTGATCATCACGGAATACAGCAGGAAGGGCAAAAAGAACCATTCGAACCGCAACCCGGTCAACGGCATCGGCCGTCCATGAATCGAGAACCGGAACACATAAAAGACCAATAGGGAAATTGCGCCAAGATCCGCCAAAGCGCGCATCACGAACAATGCCCCACCGGACAGACCCAGCAACGCATAAAGCGTCTCTTGCACTGTCACGAGCCCGCAAAAGAACAGCAAGACCGGCATATTTATTCCCTATCACTCTGCACCCAAAGGGAGGTCTGCCCCACTGCTCTGCCCGTTGCTCATCACGCAGCGTTTAGGCAGCACAGGCCCTAGCTAGGCAGGTGCCTTGGATCGACATAGACAGGAACCGGTCCGTTGCGCAATATCGATCCTCAACCAAAGCAAGACCGATCGTCGCGAGCCCCGCAACAAACAGTGGGTCACCCCGATGCGAATTGGTGGTGCAAGCATGGTAAAACCGCCCCATCAAAGGCCGATTTCCACTTGACGACAGCCCGTGGCAAGGCCGACAAGAAAGCATGAGCAGCATAGATAAAAAAAGCCTCGATGAAACCGCGCGGACACCGCTTGACGAAATCGACTTTGCGCTCATTGCGCGCACGATCTGGGGCGGAAAACTCCTGATCCTCATCTGTGGCATCATCGGCTTATTGGGGGGCGGATATTATGCCTACCGCGTTGCTGAACCTATCTATGCCGCCACTACGGTGGTCGAGTTTTCCCCCAAAGAAAACAACCTCCTGGATCTTAACAGCATCGTATCGGGCACGATATCGGATCTCTCCACCGTCAACACGACACTGGAATTTCTCCAGTCTCGCAGCCTCGCCGAGGAAGTGGTCACTCAACTGAATTTGCTGGAAGATCCCGAGTTCAACGCCGCCATCCGCCCCGCAGTGCGTTCATTGCGCGGCATTGTTAAAGGTGCTTTAGTGCAGGCAGGTGTTTTTCAACAGGCTGAACCGCTGTCTCCAGAAGAACAAATCAACCGCATATTTCGCAATACCACCGCCGCGCTCGGCGAGGCCTATACTGTCTCGCATATCCGCGAAACGCATCTGTTAACGATCACGGCCCGCGCCTCGGGCGGGAGCAAAGCCGCTGATCTGGCCAACACATTGGCAGATGTTTTTCTAGAAGCCGAACGGCAAAAAATCTTCGAATCCACTCAGGCCGCGATCAACTGGCTTAGCGCCGAATTGCTCAAAATCGAAACCCAGCTCAAACAGCTCGAAGATGAATTGGCCGCGCAAAAGCTATCCTCGGGCGTAGCCACACAAGAAAGCCTTGAGGGTTTGGCCGTTCAGTTGACGGATATGCGCCTGCGTGAAACCCGCCGCCAAGCCGAATTAGACACCGCGCAACTCACGCTGACGGACATGGTTCAGGCGGTGGAAAGTCGCGACAAGACCGCCATCCTAACCGCGTTCAACGATCCGCTTTTGCGACGACTAAGCAGCACGGTTGGCCCCACTGTTACGGCACGAGACGCGGCCTTTCTGGAACGGGCCGAGACCGTCTTGCAGACCCAACGCCAGGCCATCACACGGAGCCAACAGGATCTAGGCTTGATCACGGATGCTGCGGAACGGCTCAGGATTTCGCTTGAAGAACAGAACCGCGACCTACAAAAACTCGTACAGCTGGAACAAGAAGTCACCGTCACCCGGGATTTGTACGGGACCTTTCTGACCGGCCTGCAAGAGGCCACAGTCCAGATCGGCCTTGTGCGCAATGACAAGCGGATCATGACCAAGGCGCTGTCTCCGGTGCGCCCGGAATCGCCCCGCCGTCTGCGTTTGACCGCTGGGTTTGCAGTTCTGGGAGGGTTGGCTGCCACACTCTTTTTGCTGTTGCGACTGGTGATGAATACCGGTGCCCTACGCTCAAGCGAACAGCTTGAAAGCATAAGCGGCCTGACGGTGCTGGGCGAAGTCTTGGCGGCCCCTGTTCGCAAGCGCACCGGAGTGCCGCGCTATTACTTGGACAACCCGACCTCTGCTGCCGCTGAAACCCTGCGCAACCTGCGCACCTCGCTCTTGATGTCGATGCCGAAGGACGCCCAGAAGACAATTACCATCACGTCCTCGGTGCCCGGAGAGGGCAAGACAACCCTGTCGCTGCTCTTGGCCAGCAATCTGGCCAATCTGGGTCGGCGTGTGCTGCTCGTCGAGGCGGACATACGCCGCCGCACTATGCCCGAATACTTTGAGATGGGAGAACACCCGCATTCCATGGCCGGCGTGATGGAGGGGTCTGTTTCCCTGCAGGATGCCGTGTTTCATGATCAAGCACTGGGAATTGATCTTTTGACCGGCGATGAGTTCGAGGAAAACCCAGCGGACTTGTTCTCATCCGAACGTTTCCGCAACTTGATCCCGCTTTTGGCGCAACACTACGATCACGTGATCCTAGACACGCCGCCGGTTCTCGTGGTGCCCGATGCCCGCATCATTGCCCAGCAGACTGATGGGCTGATCTTTGTTGTCAGATGGGACTCGACCCAAGTCACACAGGTCAAGGAAGGGCTAAAGCAGTTCCGCGATCTGGGGATTCAGCCAAACGGACTGGTCCTGTCCAATGTCATTCCGCGTAAGATGCGTCGCTATGGCTATAGCGGCTATGGCAAATACGGATCGCGCTATTACAACACCCAGCGGCGCAAATCGTGATCCGCACCCTCCGCGCCCTTCTTATGGCGCTTGTGGGGGGGTATGTGGCGTTCTTTGCCCTGCAAGTCGGATTCACGCGGTTCTTTGCCCCCAGCAAGCCCCCCCCCAAGGCGGCGCATATCGTCGTGCTGAGCCACACCTATATGTATCAGCTCAAACCCCGCATCCAAATTGGAGCTGAGCTGTTTAACAAGTCAGCAGCGCAAAGCCTGATTGTTACCGGAGAGAACATCGCTCCGCTCATGGCCGAAATGGCCCAAAAGCAAGGCGTCCCAACAGAGTACATCCTCCAAGAGCCAAAGGCCAAATCGACCTTGCAAAACGCGCTCTTTGTCCGCGAAATGCTGCCCCGCGATGGGGCACCTTTGGTGCTGGTCAGCGACCAAAGTCACCTGCTGAGAGCATGGGTTAGCTTTCGCTGGGCAGGGTTTTCCGAAGTCCATCTGCGCGCCAGCACATCACCACGTTGGGAACTGCCAGACAGCGCTCTTGAGGCCGGAAAATGGCTGTACAACCTCTCCCGAATGGCAGCGGCCAGCGCGCTGCATGCACTTGGGGTGACACAGGGACAATACTCATGGCTGTTGGAATAATCCCATCTCAGCCCCCTCAGTCGCAAGGGGGCTGACACTCTGTCCTGATCAGCTCAGCACCCCAGCAGAGCGCATCCCATCCAGAACCGCATCAAGCTTGGCATTGAGAGAGGCAAAGTTAGAGTTGATCCCAACATCCGCCCCCGATCCGGAAATCGCATTCAGCGCCGCACCTGCCGTGCCACCGGTATTGTCGTTCAGGGCAATAATATCTGGTTGGGGGGTGGTTTGACCAACTTGGAACGGTCTGTATCTCCCAAGCGCCGCATCAAACAAAACGAAGCTAGATTGTCCGGCCTTCAACACCTGCACCAGTGAATTGTCGCTGTTATTGCGCACCACCAGATCCCCAATGCTTGTGTCCAAGTTTTCCACCAAGAACATCCGCCCGTCTACGACATAGCCCTGATCCGGTAAGCGCACAGCCACGCCAAGCCCCGTCGCCACATCAACCCGAACCAACGTGCGCGGGTCGTTTGGCGCAATAGGAAGGGCCGAAGTCTGCCCGGTAAACTCCGCCGCGCCACCAAGCGCCAAAGAGCCTAGCATATGGGCACCTGTGCGTCGGTCCGTCAACCGGGTTGGCGTTGCAACCTCTGGATCAAACAACCGGATCATCGGGGTCGGGTCATAATATCCCAGATGGAAGTCCGGCCAGGATATCGACCCGCCAAACTCTGGAAGAACCCCCGAGAACAAGAAAATCGGATCGCCGGTATGAGGCAGATCATTGGAGATGGAGACATGGTTTACACTGCCGCTATGCACTCCGTAATTGTCCACGGCCCCCACATGGCAGAAAGGCGCAAACAGGCGGAACGCAAAAACACCGGTAATGTCGAGACTAGAGACCTCATCCAGGTCGATCACCTTATCGGTGATGTAACTGCCGCCATCACCGCCACCGCCCAGAACAAACATCTGGTCGATCTTCAGGCTCTTGATGGTAGAGCCAATACCGCGAATATCGCACTCACGTGAGCTGCCTTCAAAGTAAACATTCGACAGCTCCAGATGGCGCAGTGCTCCGTTGCTGCCGCGAATGCCATTGCGCAAACAGTTCTGAACAGAGCTGTTTTGAAAGGACACGTTCGAGAACACCCCATTTTGCCAATCAAACCCGTCGCGCCAACTGTCAATGACGCAGTTTCGGAACGTATAAAGCCCACCAAAGATATCTGTTCCCGCAGCAATTCCCGTGCCGGTGGACGCGGGCGCCCCAAAGAACATCGTGTGTTCAAAGTCCGCATACCACGAGGATTTGGCGAAGATCCCATGACCGTCGACATGGCGCTGATAAACGACACAGCGGTTGAGATAGATTAGCGGGCAGGATGCCGCCTCGATCACATAGCCGTTGGCTTTATTCGCCACAAAGCTGATCCCTTCGGCCTCGAACTTGCGCGCGGGGTAGGGGTCGCCACCTTGTCCCAAAGCCTCACTGGCAATAATCAACCCGTCGCCCGTTGCCTCCAGAATGGTGCCATAATCGGGCGCATAGTTGCGGATTTGTGAAATCGCCAAAGATCCATCGCCGATCAGCCGAATGCGCCCTTGGCGGTTCGGGTTGGTATCAGGTCGGTACCCCGGGTTCAAAGTCTCATCATAAAAAGCATAAAGCGCATCATAAATGAAATGCCCTTTAGGGAGGGAGATCGTGTAGACATCGTTCCACGAGGCCGCATTGATCGCCCGCTGAATCGCAACGGTATTGTCCGTCACCCCATCACCAACAGCGCCAAAGGCCGTTACGTCGATCTGATCGGACAGGCAGCTCACGCAGACCTCAACCCCGCCTGCGGTCACTATCTGAGTATGAGCGCTGCCGCTCTCTTGGACTTCGTATTGGTGATCACCATGGCTCACATAGATCAGATCACCCGGAGCAACCCGGAGCTTGCCATGGCTTGCCTCATAGCTCAGCGTGGTGTCATCAAGAAGATCAGAGGCGGTGGTAAAACTCCGCACAAACCCGGTTTCAGTTTCGGAGACCGCAATCGTCTCCTCGCTTTGCAAAAGGCGACCGGATGCATTCTGGATTTTGATCCGATAGGAGCCCGCGCGCAGGTGGCAATGATCAAACCGCCCCGCGGCGTCGGCTGTCATCGGATTTTCGGTTGGATCGGTGAGATGTGCATCGCTATAGAGCGCTGCCAACGCATCCGTTCCGGCGACATATACGGCGCGCCGAGCCCCTGGCTCTGGCTGCTCGCCGTCATTCCGCGCCATATTCCCTTGGTAAACAAGCTCTGCCATCTCACGTCCCTTTGCTGCCTCAAGGATCCCCCTCTCAAGGCGACCCAGCTTTGATATCATCTGCCAGAACGTACAGATGGAACGCTTAACGGGAGTTTGGAGCACCGAACGGTTCCATACCTGTCAGGGCAAAAGGCTCCCTTCCAGGCAGGGCAAACACGACATAAATAATGAGGATGTGGAGTAACTTAGCCGTCGGTCAACAAGGCTGCGATCCGACCGGTTTGGGTCACCATGGAAAAGCCGTGGCGCGCATCTTGCGCCGCCTGCTCGGCAAACTGACCTCGCTGTGGGGCCTCCACGATCAGACGAGTCAACGCTGCAGCGATGGCATCGGCATCTTCGGCGGGAACGGTCAAACCATTCTCGCCATCTCGCATGGCATCAAGGTTTCCATTCACCGCCGTGGCAATGATCGGCTTGCCCATATACATCGCATCCAACAGCGTGCGGGGAAGGCCTTCATAGCGCGAGGGCTGGGCTTAAATGTCAAACGCCACTAAAAGATTGGTGTAATCTGTCCCGGTGATGGTGCCTGTAAAGGTGATGCGTGGATGATCTGCGGCCTCTGTCTGCATCGCCGTCATGCGCGGCCCGTCTCCGACCAGAACAAGCCGCGCTTTGGGATGGTGCTCGGCAATGGCCTTGAAGCCACGAATGAGGAATTCTTGTCCTTTTTGTTCATGCATACGCCCAATGCAGCCAATCACCAGATCATCATCAGCCCACCCAAAGCGTGCCCGGGTCGCGTCCCGGTTTTCACTGGGCACCCGAGCCGAGAAATCGACCCAATTGTTGACGATCTCGATCTGACCGGCGTCATGTCCCTGTTCCAATAGGAAATCGCGGATGTCCCGACAGCCCGCCACCAATGTGTCATAGCCGGCCAATACATGGCGGTCGATGCTGGGATATTTCTTTGGTGCCGACACGGTCTGAAGCGAAAGCAGCCGCGCCTTGCCCCCATATTGTACGGCCCGACCAATCGCATCGCCGATAAAGGCGGTGGTTACGATGGCATCTGCCTTAATCCCCCGCCCGGCCCGGATCGCCGCCACCAGCTGGGGCACCGAACGTTTGCCCGACGCATAGGGAAAGCTCAGAACCGAGATTTCAGCCGCCAACCGCCCGTCTTCCGTTGCCCCCTCCCCATGCAGGCAAAGCATTGTCACCTCATGCGACTGTGCAAGTGGATTGAGCAAAGCAATAAAAAAATAAAGAGTGGGTATCAGGCCATTTCATCCTGGCACCATCCAAATACCCAACCTGTGACGGACATAGGCTGCCTTGCACAGGCCCATCCCTGTGATCGCGCAGGCCTGAGCGATGGCCGCTCCCAGAAGTCCATAGGCCGGAATCAAGGGCAGAACACAAACCGCCATGATCCCCGCCCCCACCAGCGCCGAGCTGCGAATATCGCGCTCATGGCCCGCAAGTATCAAAAGATAACCCGACGAGCCGCTCACCGTATTGACCACCTGTCCAAGAGCAACAACCGACAGAGCCATGGCACCTCGGGTAAATTCTGGACCAAACAGCCCCATCAACCAAGTTGATCCCAAAATCATGACCAGGAAAATCGGTGCATTGATCAGTGTCACAATCAAGGACATACGCCGCACCAACCGCGCCAGGCCAGCTGAGTCACCGCTTTCCTGCATCTGCGCGATTTTGGGCACCATCACCGTGTTGACCGCCGTCAACAAGAACGACAGAAGCATCACAAGCCGTGTCACCGCGCCAAAAACCCCACTGTCCGCAGTGTCAGCCCAGACCCCCAAAAAGAACAAAGGTGCCCAGGGTAAAAAAGCGCTTTCAATCAATGACATGACCCATAGCTTACTGCTGCTTTTCCAAAGGATTCCCCCCTCAAATTGCGGCACAGCCTGATGCGGTGCCATGGTGCGGTACCAAGCGATCAAACCATAAATCGCCGCCGCCAAAGTCCCAACCGCATAAGCCAGCGCCGCCCCCGATGCCCCAAGCCCCCCGGCCAACGGCCATATCAGCGCCAGGGCCACCACCGGATAGATCACCCCAGAAACCAGCACCGTATCACGCACCCGGCGCAGCCCCTTAAGGCCTTCGGACACCATCATCATTATCGGGAAACCAACAACACTCAGCGCGATCCAACGCAACGGTGCCGCCAAGCCTGGCTCATCAAAAAGCCATTCCGCCAGCCATGAACTGGCTAGAACCAAACCAAGAGCCAGCGCCGCTCCGACACCGCAAACCAAAATGACAACCCGCCGGAAAACACCGGCCACACGGTCCCAATCCTCGCGGGCTGCCTCGGTTGAAACAAAGCGCAGCAACGCATGATCCAACCCAAGCCGACCGATCACCCCCAAAATCAACGCCACCGACAGGGCCAGGAAATAGAGGCCCGCCCCTTCGGCCCCCAAGAGCCGCCCGATTGCAATATTGAGAACAAAGGCACAGCCGGCCCCAAGAATACGCAACACCAAAGCCAACCCGGCCCCACGCATCACATCCACAAGATTGCGATCGCGTCCCAATCTCTGCCCGAGGCGCTGCACAAGGCGGCCAATACCGGACTGAGCCCGGCAGCTGTTGTCTTTTGCCGGTCCCGTCATACACCTGCTGCCGATGGATAAAATCGGTGCTGCGTATCGCATCTTTACCCCTGAAAGTCTAGAAAGCGCGTATGACATTCTAACCTTTGCACAAGAGGGGGCCGGTGTTTGGATATTCCTGTTGACAGTACTGTCCCGACCTTCCATTCCAGCAAAGGCCTTCCGAGGAAATTCATGCGCGTATTACTGGCACATAATAATTATACCGTACAAGGCGGAGCCGAAGTCTTCTTTCACGAAGTCGGGCGCGTACTTGAGGAAAACGGCCACGAGGTTGCTTATTTTTCTGCTGCCGAAGAGGGGCTGGATGTGCCCCATGCCGACCTGTTTCCGCAGGCAGCAGACTATCGCAGCGGCAGCCTCCTCAAGCGTGCGACCAAGCTGCCCAAGATGATCTACAACCGCGAGGCCAAGGCCGCTATGGCCAAGATGATCGCCCGGTTCAAGCCCGATATCCTGCATGCCTTTGCGGTGTATGTGCGCCTCACCCCGGCAATTTTTGAAGCCGCCTCCGAGGCGGGGGTGCCGGTGGTTGTGTCGTGCAACGATTATAAGCACATCTGCCCAAATTATAAGCTATTTCACCACGGTCAAATTTGCATGGAATGCAAAGGCGGGCGGTTCCACCGCGCCCTGGTCAATCGCTGCTGCCACGGTTCTGCGGCCATCTCTGCCGCATCCATGGCCGAGGCCTATATCCATGAGCGCTACAATCTTTGGCGCGGGCAGGTGAACACCTTCCTGTTTGCCAGCCAGTTCATGGCCGAAACAACCCGCGATTTTTGGGCCGACAAGCCCGAAGACATTCGCATCGACTATCTGCGCAACCCGTTTGATGCAGAAAAAAACCATGTGGCCGCAAATGTAGGAGACTACCTTCTCTACTTCGGGCGCCTGATCGACGAAAAGGGCGTGGATGTGCTGTTGGATGCCGCCGAGCACGCGCCTGATGTGCCGGTGGTTGTGGTTGGTGATGGCCCGGACCTTGCCAAGCTTGAGGCGCGCGCCGCCGGGCTGGACAATGTGCGCGTGGTCGGCCCGGCATGGGGCGAGGACCTACACCGCTGGTTGCATGGAGCACGGGCCGTGGTGGTGCCATCAATCTGGCATGAAAATTTCCCCTATGTGATCCTGCAATCCTTTGCGGCGTCTCTCCCTGTTATCACCTCGCAGCGCGGTGGCATGCCGGAACTGGTGCATCCGGACACAGGGCAGGGGCCCTTTGGCTGGACCTACGAGGCCACGGATGCCACGGCCTTGGCCGCGCAGATGCGTGATGTCATGGCTCTGCCTGACGACCAGATCGCGGCAATGGGCGCCGCCGCCTTCGCCTATGTCTCGGCAGAGTTTTCAGACACGGCGATCTATGAACGGCTCTCCATGATCTATAACGAGGTACTGGCATGAAGCTCCTGATCCTTGGCGGTAGTGGATTTATCGGCAGCCATGTGGTGGATGCCGCCCTTGCGGCCGGGCATCGGGTCCGGGTCTATGATCGCATGCCTGAACGGTTTCGCCCAACCCCGCCGGGTGTTGAATTTATGCAAGGGGACCTCAGCGATACCGCCGCCCTTGCCGAGGCCCTTATCGGCATGGACATGGTGTTCCATCTGGTCTCGGCCACGGTACCCACCACCGCCAATCTGGATCCGATTGCCGATATTCAGGGCAATCTTATCGCCACGCTCCGGCTGATGGAACTGATGCGCAGCCAGCAAATCCCGCGGTTGCTGTATCTGTCATCTGGCGGCACCGTCTATGGCATCCCAACCATGGTTCCGGTCCCCGAAGCGCATCCGCTTCAACCGATTTCCTCCTATGGCATCGTCAAGGTCGCAATTGAAAACTACATCCGCATGGAAGCGAACCTGCATGGGCTAGAGGCAACGATCCTGCGGCCCTCGAACCCCTATGGCCCACGTCAGGGACATGGCGGTGTTCAGGGCATCATCGGCACGTATTTGTGGCGCCATGCCAAGGGCGAGGGGATGGAACTTTGGGGTGACGGGTCGGTTGTGCGTGACTTCATCCATGTACGTGATTTGGCCGATCTATGTGTTCTCTGTGCCGATCAGAACGTCACCGGCACCTTCAATGCCGGGGCCGGAGAAGGCCAGTCGGTGCTGGATATCATCAACGGGATTGGCCGCGTCTCTGGCACGCCATTAGATCCGATACGTAAACCGGGTCGTAAGTTCGACGTGCCGCGTGTGGTGCTGGATATTTCGGCCGTACAGGCGGCCACCGGTTGGCACCCGCAAACCCCTTTTGAAGACGGACTGGCCCAAAGCTGGGCCTGGGTACAGGATAACGCAGTTTGATCTTTATCGTCGGAAATAGTCGCAGCGGCACCACCATGCTGGGCCGAATGATCGGCAGCCATAGTCAGGTATACACCTTCGAAGAACTGCACTTCTTTGAACAAATGGTTTCAGCCGAAGAAATCTCGACGCCACCAAGCTGGGCGCGCGCACGGCTGAAAACCATGCTGGAACGGCTGTTGACCTCGGCGCGTAGCAACATCTTTCGCTCCGTCGAACCGGGGCGCTACGGCGCGGAGGCTGAGACTATCCTAGACACCGCCGCCAGCGACGATCCTGTGGCGGTTTATGATGCGTTCCTAGCCTTCGAGACTGCGCGCCATGACAAGCAGATCCCCTGTGAACAGACCCCGCGTTATCTCTATCTGGTCGATGAACTTTTGGACCGCTATCCGCAGGCCCGATTTATTTGCATGGTGCGCGACCCACGCTCGGTGCTGCTATCGCAAAAGAACAAATGGCGGCGCCGCAAGATCGGCAAGGAAAACATGCCCTTCTTTTGGGCCGCCCGTGCTTGGGTGAATTATCACCCCTATATGACAACGCTGCTTTGGGCCTCTGCCAGCCGCAAGGCCCAAAGCTTGCAGGACCATCCACGGGTGCTGTGCCTGCGCTTTGAGGACCTGCTGCGCAACCCCGAGGCCCAGACCCGACAACTTTGCAACCATCTGGACCTGCAGTTTGAACCGGACATGCTCGAGGTCTCGCAGATCGGCTCATCTCTGGATGATGATCAGCCCGACAAGCGCGGAGTGGATGCCTCCAAGTTGGACAGTTGGCAGCGCAGCGGGTTGTCCAATGCAGAAATCGCGCTGTGCGAACAACTCGCTTGCGAGGAAATGCAGCATTGGGGCTACGCCTCTTCGGGCCGCCAGAGCTCTGCTCTGCATCGGATCGGCTTGATGGCTGGCTTCGTGATAAAATCCATCTTGGCACTCTTTTTGAATCTTCGCCGGTTCAAGAACCTGCCGCAAACGCTGCGCCGCCGGTTTGGCTGAACCGCAGGCCGCTTGAGGTATGACTGCCTGATGACACAAGAAATGCTTACGCAGACCCGGCCCTCCCGTATTGCCATCATCGGCACGGTGGGGGTCCCGGCCAATTATGGCGGGTTCGAAACCCTTGCCGAAAATCTGGCGCTTTGGCACGAAAGCTCAGAGCGCTCTGACACCCTTACGGTCTATTGCAGTGGCAAGGCCTATGCCGATCAAGCACAGGAATTTCACGGGGCGAAACTGGTTTATATTCCGCTGCAGGCCAATGGGGCACAGTCGATTCCCTATGACATCTGGTCGATGCTCTCTGCTTGGTGGCGCGGCACAGACAAGATGCTGATCCTCGGGGTCTCGGGGGCGCTTTTCTTACCGCTTCTGCGGATGTTCAGCCGCGCGAAGATTGTCACCAATATCGACGGGATCGAATGGAAGCGTGATAAATGGAGCCGCCTGCAACGGGCCTTTCTCAAATGGTCCGAAGCCTTGGCCGTCCGGTTTTCCCACCAGATCATTGCCGACAATGCGGCCATCGCTGACTATGTCAACAAAAGCTATGGGGTGGAAAGCGCTGTGATCGCCTATGGCGGTGATCACGCCTTGGCCGCGACACCTGTCCCAACACCAGAGATCGACCTGCCACCACGCTACGCGCTCAAGATTTGTCGGATTGAACCAGAGAACAATATCGACATGGTTTTGGAGGCGTTTGCCGGCAATACCGATCTGCCGCTGGTTTTTATCGGCAACTGGGATCGCTCGCCTTACGGCGCTGCCCTTAAGGCCCGCTACGCCGAGACACCGGGATTATATCTCGTCGACCCAATTTACGACATCGGAAAGCTACGTACCCTGCGCCAAGGGGCCACTGTTTGTGTACACGGCCATTCGGCGGGGGGGACCAACCCGTCTTTGGTAGAGATGATGGTTTTTGGGCTTCCGGTCTTTGCCTATGATTGCGCCTTCAATCGCGCCTCAACCGAGGATCAGGCGATGTACTTTCAGGATGCAAAGTCACTACGGGCGCTTGTCGCGGAAACCCCAACCGAGGTCCGGGCTGAGATTGGCGCCACCATGAAGACGATTGCCGATGCTCGCTATACTTGGAATGTGATCGGACAGACTTATTTTGACCTGCTGTGAACGGGTGACATTTTAGCTTTGTGGTTACAGTGGAATATGCGTCATAATGATGATTATGTTAAAAAATCGAATTCAGTCCTCTATGTTCCACCGATGACAGATATTTCTGTATCCATCATTTCCAAGCCAATTCGCATGTTTTGCGTGTTCAGGTTGGCTTAGGATTTTTCCTAAATCTCAGAGACATATTTGGCGACCGTACCCAAGGGCTGCTCTTTCAGGGTCTGAAGAGACCTGATCTGCGCAACTTGGGTGTTATATATGTGTTAGATATAGTGTTACGCCCGAAAAAAATCGAATTCCTACTTTATTAACAAATACTTGCCCACCTGGGGTGTGTGTAAAGTGGTGATTCTGCGTGTGCAAAGTGGTGATTCCCCGTGTGTAAAGTGGTGATTCCCGAATCAGCCGTGCATCACGTCTCCTATCCCCTTGAAAACAGAGTCTCTTTTGAGATGCCCCATGTGTGAAGTGTCGTTTGTCGGTTCAGCCGTGTGTGAAGTGTCGTTTCTTTAGCGCTGTGTGTGTGAAGTGTCGTTTTTTACTTGGTGTGTGTGAAGTGTCGTTGTAGGTTTCGGATGTGTGTGAAGTGTCGTTCGTAAAGCGCGTCAGAAGGAACCAAACCATGGCCACTCATTATCCGCTTTTGCCGGACCGTCATCCGCAGGGGGATTTCTTCGTCTGTGACATCCTTGATGCCGCCCCCAAAGGCGATATGGGCTCAATGGAACACCCGATCTTCTCGCTTTCGACGAAACCCGACACCCGACCGCGGCGCTATGAACACAATGGTATGACCGTAGAAATCAAACCTTCGGTGGATGGGTTGGCCACCGTGCATGACCGCGATGTGCTGATCTATTGTATCTCAAGCCTGATCAAAGGCATGAACAACGGCAAGGAGCCACAGCAGGTGATCCGCTTTCAGGCGGCGGACCTGCTCAAGGCCACCAACCGCATGACCACCGGGCGGGGCTACACGCTGCTCAAGGCGGCGATGGAGCGGCTGGCGGGCACGCGGATTTCGACCAATATCAGCACCGGTGGACAGGAAATCTTTGAAACCTTTGGCCTGATCGAACGCGCCCGCATTGTGCGCGAAACCCGCGATGGGCGCATGCAAGAGGTTGAGGTCAAACTGTCTGACTGGGTTTTCAATGCGATCCGCGCCCAAGAAGTCCTGACCCTCAGCCGCGAATATTTCCGCCTGCGCAAACCGCTCGAACGCCGGATTTATGAGTTGGCGCGTAAGCATTGCGGCCGTCAGCGAGAATGGCGCTGCTCGATGGCGGTTCTGCAAAAGAAATGCGGCTCTGGCTCGACCCTGCGTGAATTTCGACGGCTTGTGACTTCGATCGCCAAAGAAGACGAAGAATACAGCCACATGCCAGACTACAAAATTCGTATCGATGAGACCCGTGATCATTTGGTGGCAATTTCGCGCGGCACTGTTGGAACAGAGCAAGGCGAGGCTGTGGACATTCCGCCGTTGGATCCCGATGTCTATGACATGGCACGGGCCGCGGCGCCGGGCTGGGATGTGCGTATGATCGAAGCGGAATGGCGGGGCTGGGCCACGGAGGTCCCGCGCAACCCCGAAATGGCCTTTTTGGGATTTTGCCGCAAATGGGTGGCGCGGCGTGGGACACCATCGTAGGTCCTGACGTTAACACGCTCAGGGGGAATGCAGAGTGTTCGCAATGGCCCCCGAGCAGTCATCTGAGATGGGCGACCTATTATGAGGCCTTACGCTGGTTTTTTCGGCGCAGGTTTGCTGAATCCATCAAACGGCCCATCATTAAGAATTTTTGCAAATCGGGGTGGGCGTGTTTTATCGTGCTCAAAACCTGCGCATATCCCTCATAGCTCGCCAAGATTTTGATGTGCCGCCCATCCAAAAAGTGAAGTTTGACCCCGATGGCCGGGTTTTTAGCCGCCGGCTCAACGCTTGAAATATCCGTGATCGCAAACCGTTTTGGGCGACGTAAAAACCGTCTTAAAACAATGTCATCCGCCGAGACATGGATGCGCTTGAATGTGTCCACAAACAAAAATAGGGCCATGATCGAAAGGCTGCACATGATCGCAAAAGAGAGCCAGTTCTTGGTCGTCTGTTCGCTAGGGTCTGGCAACACCCCGAACCACAGGAACGCCGCGCCTCCGCCAAAAAACAGCCCTGTCCAGCAGGCAACTTTGAGCTGACGGCGGGGCGGGCGCATGACCAATATGGCTTGGGTGCCAATGCCGGTTTCATGGCGACGTGTGGAGGCCTGGGCCGGGATGGACCAGCCCGATCTGTTCGCCTCGGCTTGTCTGGTGAGAACGCTCTGGAAAAGCCGTTTCTTTACCCAATACATGGCCAGTGCAATGGCTAGAGAAATCGCCGCAATGCCCTGATTCTCCAGAAGAAATGTCAATATTTCGGTGAACTGTTCAATCATTTTAGGCCCATTAAATAGTTAAAGTGGTCTTTGTCTGTGGTGGGGCATGGCAAATGGAGGGCAAAGCAAACCGCTTCTGCGGCGCAAAGGCGCTGATCTATGGCTTATGGCGTGAGAGCCTCAAGAAACGCGCGAAAGTTGGCGATGCCCTGAGGAGCGGTAGTTCATGGTGGTGTCGAGGCGGCGTCAATTCTTTGCTGAGAAAGGGATATGCTAGCTGTCAGAGACTGCCATTACCCAACTGCCCGGTCCATCGAGTTTTTCATAGGCGTTCAGTAAAGTAGTGTTGGTAAGTGTCATCTTTGTCCTCAGTTTGGCCAGATCGGCTGATGGAAACGACGTCGGAGGGGTTTGCCTTTAACGCCAGGTAGATCGGAGCATTTTGAGAGCTTGATCCACAAGCGGACACTCCAAGAATTGCTGCGCAAAAAAATAGTAACCTCATGTGAGCTCCTCCAGCTTTGTACTGTGTGAAAATCGAGTCCCGATCGCGAAACCCGAATACGCTTTGTTAAGCCATGTTGAAAAACGGGGCGCTGTTCCGGCTGGGAGCAGAATGACACCGTAAGGTCGGATGTCATCGGTTTTTCCACCTGTATTCGCCTGTGAGCAGGATATGTGCCCAACCAAGCGGTGAGATGTGTGAGAGACGTTCTGGCGCCCTATCAAGACCTGCGCCTTTTCGGGCGGCGACGGCGTGGCCGATGTGCTTGGTGTTCCACTAGATGATGATAGCGGCCATCAGGTTTAGATCGCCCATGCGGTAGCGCTGACCTTCGGCGGTTCTATTGCGGATTGCACCCTGACGCCCGATCCGCAGAGCATTCTTCAGCGCGTGATGGGCTTCGCCTTTGTTCAGGCCAATATTGGCGCGGCATGTCAGCGTCCAGCTGCCAATCTATGAAGAACAAGGTGCGCTCTACTCGCCCAATTTCCCGCAACGCCAGGGCGAGCTCATGCTGACGCGGATAGGTCGCGCAATTCCTTCGGTGCGGTTGCGGGATCGAAGAGATAAAGCCGCTCCGACGGCAGGCTACGGATGCGCGGAATAAAGCGATATGACAGCAGCGCGGTGACGGCGAAGACGTGGTCTATAAAGCCACCAGTGTCGGCGTACTGTTCTTTGATTTTCCGACCGACCTCGTTCATCAGCGAACCATCCAAGATGTATGGGGCTTCATTCACGGTCGCTGGAATGTTCTGGGTCGCGAACGGGCCAAACTGATCGGACATGTGGGTATAGGCTTTCAGCCCCGGCTCGGAGCCGTATTTGGCATTGATGAGATTCATGGCCTCGCCGTGACGTGTTGTCGGGAAGAATTGCCCGTCACTGGATGCGCTGATACCGCTGCTCCAGTACCGCGCCATCGGTCATTCTGACTGCGCAGCGATCACCATGACGAGCGCTCGGTTGATGGCCTCGCTTTCGATATGCCACCGCGACAGGCGGGAGAGCTGGAAATAGTCGTGCGAGCTTGTCGCCTCGGCCATCTTGCTGAGGCCAAGATTCAGCCTCTCGGCTAACAGCACGTTCAGCAGCCCGATGCGATCCCTATAGGGAACGCCGGTGCGCAAATGGGTGAAGGCTTCGGTAAATCCGATATCGTATCCACTTCCTGCAGCAGATCGGTGATCCGAACCGTAGGCAGGCGGCCATAGAGATCGAGTACCATGGCACCAGCCCCGTCAGGCACGGCCCCGGTCAGTCGATCGACTTTAAGGATGCCATTTTCAATAGCAGCATCTGGGATGCACCCGTTCTCGCGGCTTGAGCTAACCTCCTCGAATGGCATTGCTCAGGCGAGGTGTTGTTTGGGCAGCCTCCATTGGCACAAGCGCCTGTTTCAAGTCGGCTTAACGCCGGAATGCGAAAGCCAGATGTCACCAGATCGGAACGCGTCGCGGATGTGGAACAGCACAGCGACCTCCCAAAGCCGGTTGTCATCGGGTTCCTGGGCATTGAGGTAGCGATGCCATTTCGAATTTCGACGCAGGAAAGCAGTCTGGCGAGGCGCGTCGACCTGATCTTCGGCGATGATCTTGGCAGCTTTTATCAAAGGCGCGGCCACTGGAGCATTCTGGATATCTAGCGCAGGCAGCATGCGGGCGCGTACCGCCGGAACCGGTGATATCCATGAATGACATGCGTCAGGGCATCCGCGGCCATCATGTCAGCTAACTCGGCAGCAGTCGCCACCATGCTTTCGAGATGTGCCCAACCGCAGGCGGTCTCGGTTGCCTCATCGCGAGATGCGCCATCTCCCTTGGCTTCCAGCAGCGCCGCGCCAAGGTCTTTGAATGATCGCAACGTTTCCTGCAGGGATGATCTGGCATCTGCAATCCGCGCCTCGCACAGTTTCTTGGCCTCCCGCCAAGTTTTTGCCGACGATCCGGTCATGCATGGCCCGGCAGGCGATTGCGAAGCAATCTGCGGGGGTCTCGATCAGAGCATCAGCATCAGCTGCGGCCCATTCGATTGCGCATACCGCGAGGATCGCCAAAGGCGGGTCGCTTGAAATGTCGCGCAGGTCATCTGCAAAGTACCTTTCACCTTGGCGGCGCAGGCGCGTGACCCGGTAGGGTGGAACATCCCCCAGGAACCGGGACGCCCCTGCCGAGTTGTTGCCCACCTCGAACTGGCGCAACCAGAAGAAGCGATCTTGCCATCGACGATCTTGGTCAGCAGTGCGTCCAGCTGTTCCTTCGTTTCGTCGTTAAGTCTGTCGGCAATCCGATTTTCTATTCTGCGTTCGGCGGCATTCTTCGACAAACCTGCGCGCTAGGTCGTCGTTGAACCGGGCCGTTTCGGCCGCTGTCTCAAGCCAAGCCTTGAGATACCGTGCGGCATAGCCCGAGAACATCCTGCAGCCGTAAATCTGGCGGATGGCGTGCAAATGTTGCTGACGGGTCTGATGCCACGCGGCATGGGGCAAGATATCCTCGCCGGTCAGGCCAAGCCGGGCTGCGATTGAACAATCGCTCCCACTGGACGAGGCTGAGCTACAACCAACGCTGGTCCATGAAGAGCACAGCCGATCCTGGGGAACCGACACAACCCAAAACAGGCTGGGTCCTTGAAGATTCTGAACTCTACATTGTCTTCACTGCCTGGACATCCCGAGATGGCCCCACGCGCAACCTGTGTGACATCCACCTACAAGACCCGGACCGGATATGGACCGAAAGCGAGCAAGGACACTTGCTCCGGCATTTTCTGCTGCGCCAGACCCAACTGATCGCGCAAGGCACGCACGAAATTGACCGCCGATTGAGCCCTATACCCCCAACTATGAATTTGGGCTTTTACTATCGGCGCAAAATCCAAAGGGCTGTACCGTCACAAACAATATCGCGCTGTTGCCTGACGGAACTTACTTCTCGGCGGGCAGTGGTGAACAAGCCATCAAAGCCTGTGATCAAAATTGACCCGCCAAGGCGATATTCTTGGAGACGCGCGCGTCTCAACCGCGGATCAAGACCTCAGTGGCCAAGTCACCCGCCTGGACCGGCTCGACACGACATCCGCTGCCGGTGAACTGATCTTTCACGTCTTTGGAGCCATTGCCCACGTCGAACGCCGCCTCATCTCGGAGCGCACCAAAGACGGCATCGAAGCCGCCAAAGCGCAGGGTCGAAAACCGGGGCGACCGCCCCTCGAAGCCGAAACCGTCTTGGCGTTGCAAAACCTCGTCCAAGCCGGAATGACCGCCGGGCAAGCCGCCAAACAACTTGGTATCGCGAGATCAACCGCTTACAGATTGATCAAGGAAACAGCGCAGCTCTAGCTAAGCGGCCTTAAGGTGTCATTCTGCCCCCAGCCGGAACAGACCCCAATTGGTCCAGTTTGATTGCTAGTGCATGATTGGGATGTGAGCCATCGGGATGCTGGTTTTCGGGGCTGGTTTTCGGGGCTGGTGGGCGACAACCCAACTTACGCGCTCATATCTCGAGTGCCTCTTGCAACAGCTTCTGTGTGGCGGCCAAGTCAGGGGTGCTGCGCATTGCAAAGGCGGGGGTTTGATCAAGGAGTGTAACGAAGCCGCCAATGTGCTCTGGCTGCATCCAAATCCCCGCTTGGGCGATGTTCAAGAGGGTTTCGATCTGGCTGAGCTGTACCGCTTTGGGGGGCAAATCGGGCGAGAAACGGGGGAAAACGATAAGATCCACCGGACCCGGACCCGTGGCATAGGGGGTGCCCTCTAGGATCTTGTAGGGCAGGTCACCCTTGTGAAAGACCGGTGCGTCCTGCAACGGCCCAAAGAGCGGCTCTGTGAGCGGCCAGGCACCCTGCTTGATGGTTGGTGAAAGGGGGACGGGCCAGATGCGACCGTCCTCTAGGATGGGCAACAGGTCGTCTCCGAGATAGTGGCCCCCATCGGCCACCAGCTGTGCGGCCAGAGTGCTTTTGCCAGAGCCGGAGGTTCCCGCAAACAGCAGCCGCTTGCCACGCCAAAGCACGCCAGAGCCATGCAGGATGCAAAGAATAGACTGGTTGCGCAGGAGTTTGTGGATCAACTCTTGCATGACGCCAAGGATCGGGCCGTCTGACTTGGTGCCAAAGATATGGCCCTGTTTCTCGAGAATACCGTTGTACCACAAGCCCCACAGGGCCTCTTGTTCGGCAGTGCCCTCGGAGATTTTGGAAATCTGCACCACCCCCTCTGGCGGCTGGGTCGTTTCCAACCCGCGCAGCATCCGTGTCATTATGTCGGGGATCACGCTGGCATGGATGTCGAGCGCAAAGGCGGGTTCGCCGGGCAGAGCATAGATGCCATAGCGTCTCAGCGGTGTGGGAGGCGGGCATTGTAGGGGGGGCGCCTTCGCAACAGGCGTATCAGACCGGGCCGCGTCTGCTGCGGCCCGATTGCCAAGAAAAATCTGGCTCTGGGTTGGGTTGGCCCACACCCAAAGGCCACCAATCTCGTACATTATTGGATAAGGGGGTTAGGTGCCGAAGCCGCCGCCGCCGCCACCTGGGCTGCCTTCAACGACATTTGCCTTGGCCTCATCAAGCAAGATCAACGAGACCGGCACAGCTGCGGCACCGGCGCGTGCGATCTTGCCGAGTAGGGCGCGGCGTGAGCTATCCTCAAGGCTATCTTCGGGCGAAACGTCCTGAGGTAGGGTCTGGTGATCGGTGTCTTTCGTCATGAGACTTACTCTCCTAGTGGCAGTGGTCTACACCTCTGGCCGAAATAAAAATTAACGGTATGTTTCACACATTTCCGTACAGTTCAAAAGGTACAAAGTGCCGTTTTATGCAGTGGCAAAAATACTGTCTCTGCCCATATATCTATCAAGTTCACATTACTCTCACAAGGTAACAGGTCGCAAGTAGGTAAACTGTTGCTGGCTTGTTGCCGTGTCACTTATGCGGTGGTTGCCCCGGTTATTACACCGGGGCAACCCTCTGTTCTTTATTAGGCCCCGAAGACGAAGTCGTCTGCGGTCAGCGGGCCGGTAAAGCCTTCTAGGATCACTTCCGTCGAATAGCCGTCACCTTCCAAAATCAACGTGGTGTTGGTGCCGTCGGACGAGATGCTCAGCGGGCCGCCTGCTGCGGTGGCATCGGCAAAGGTCCAGACTTCGTAACCAATCAACCAGATGGTATCCAACCCGTCTTCGAAGTCAGTGATCCGGTCGATACCGCCACCGGTCTGCGCCGAGAAGAGGAAGCGGTCTGCATCGGCACCACCGGTCAGGACATCGCTGCCTTTCCAGCCAACCAGACGGTCCTGTCCGGCGTCGCCCTGCACAGTGTCGTTGCCTGCGCCAGCCAGCAGGTAGTCATCACCATTGCCACCGATCAGTAGCACGTCAACGCCATAGCCTTGCTGTTCGGGCTCCGATGTCAGGTCAACCAGGTCATTACCATCACCCATGTTGATTTCCTCGATCCCGACAATCCGGGCGTCGAAGTTGTCGAGCAGGGCATTGGTGCTGGAGAAGTCCGGATCAAAGAGGATCAGGGCTTCGTCCTGGTTGCTGCCGAGGATCCTGTCGTAACCATCGCCGCCCAAGAAGGAGTCGTCGAACTGGACACGACCAGCCAGCGGCGCGGTCACCGGGGTGCCATCGGTCAGGCTGAACTGGCTGTAGGACAGGAACAGGTTGTTGCTCCAGATGCCATCAAGCTCGGTTCCCGACAGGATGAACGTGTCATTGCCGTCCAAACCTTCAAGGATGTCCGCTCCCTGAGAGGTCTCGATGGTGTCGTTCAGGTTCGTACCTGTCAGCACCTCATCCGTTTGGTCCCCTACGATCGGTGTCGGGTTGTCAGCCGGAGCAACCGGCGTGGTTGTCGATACCTGATCGTAGACGAGGAAGTCACTTGCCGTGAGGTTCGTGACACCTTCGAGGATGATCGTGTTGGTCTGATCCCCCTGCAGCTGCACGGTGGTGTCCGTACCGTCCGTTGAGACCGTGATCACACCCGCCGTCACAGCATTGGCGTAGCCAGAGACCCCGTAGGAGAGCACCCAGAGACTATCGACCCCAACCTCAAAGTCGGTGATCCGGTCAACGCCACCGCCGGTCAGATCCGAGAACAAGAAGCGGTCTGCATCCGCGCCCCCGGTCATCACGTCATCCCCGCGCCAGCCGACCAGACGGTCATCGCCCGCGCCACCCAGGATGGTGTCATTGCCAGCCCCGGCCAAGAGATAGTCGTTGCCATCGCCGCCATCAATCAGGGTATTGGCCACATAGCTCTGCTGACCAAGGTCAGAGGTCAGATCAAGAAGGTCATCACCACCGCCAAGATCGAAGACTTCGATGCCGATGATCCGGGCGTTGAACGCGTTCAAGGTCGCGTTCTGTGCAGAGAAGACCGGATCATAGATGATGATCGCTTCGCCCTCATCACTGCCCTGCAGCGTGTCTTCTCCTTCGCCACCGATAAAGGCGTCTTCAACCCGGATCCTGCCGCCCAAAGGCGCCGTGACTGGGGTTCCGTCGCTCAGATCAAATTGGCTGTAGGTGAGGAAGAAGTTGTTATCCCAGAGGCCATCATTGGTGGTCGGCGACAGGTAGATGATGTCATTGCCAGCACCGGCGTCAAAGATGTCTGCGCCTTCGCCTGAAAGGAATTCATCATCGCCACTTGTGCCAGTCTGGACTTCGTCCTGTTCGGTGCCACCCTCCAGACCCGAGGGCCAGATTGTCAGCGCCACATCCTGAACCGTACTTGCCGTCCCGTCCGAAGCTGTGATCTGCAGGTTGTAGGTCGTGCCCTCTGCTGGATCACCACCCAGATAGGTCAACGCGCCCGAATTCGGGTTCAAGAAGAACTGCTCGGACCCGGTGCCTGCGAGGCTGTAGGTGAGGGTATCCCCATCTGCATCCACGGCCTGCGCGATCAGAAGCGCACTGTTGAATTGGCCAAAGACCGCGTCGGTGCTGCTGTCAGAGACAAACACCGGCGCATCGTTCACGGCATTGACCGTGACCCCAACACTGGCCGCCGCGACGGTGCCCGCATCATCGCTGATGATGTAGTCGATCGTATCCACACCGTTGAAGTCGGCATCCGGCGTGTATTCCAGCGTGCCATTGGCGTTGATATCGACCGTCCCATTCGCAGCCACCGCAGAGATGACCTCAAGCGGGCTGTTATTGGGATCACTGTCATTGGC
>NZ_JBZXVN010000057.1:0-76946 GCF_058892305.1 Pelagimonas sp. | reverse complement strand
TGCCGCCCCTCAGGGGCCATCACCCACTTTCAGCTATACCTCCCCGGCAGCTAGATACCCGGCTATGTTTCGAACCTGCGACACTATAGCGATCATGGCCTGACAATCGCGTTTCAGATCAACTCTGATGTGGGGGTGGTGGATAACAGTACTGACCTTGTCCCCGCCCTTGAAACTGCTTTGGTTGAAGCAATGATGGACCTAATCTCAAATTGAACCCGCCCGATTGTTTGTGGCGAAACCGTCAAAAGATGCCCAACGTGCAAAAGGCCGTTTCTACGATGTCCTGCAGTCCCGACCTTTGCCCTTGGAGTTCGCACTAATCTTTGCCCAAGACGTGCCAGCAGTGTTCACAGGTCAAAGTTTTGCAGACGTTGCAGTGGTCGTTTTCTGCGCATCCTGGTCAAGCTTGCTAGACCTTCTTGCTCGAAACTCTGCCGAGACTGCGGGGGCTTGCTGATCGTGGGGTGAGGCTGATCGCATCCGCAAAACAACGCCTTGCTGGGCCGGGAAGGTACAAGGCAAAAAGTTGCGGGGTGGTGTGTCACATCGGTCAGCGGCCAATAGGCATGACCGGCTCCCTGTGATGGTCGCCCGGATGGCTTGACCGTTCTGGCCGGGGATAAATGAAACCAAGCGGCGCGGAAAAAGGCCCTCAACACTGGCACCGATAAAGCGGTGGAGGTAAACCAGTTGGCACTGCCGCGGGATTTGGTCGCTCAGGGATTCATTCCAACGCTGTCATTGGCGACGAAGAGCTCGAAGTGCCAATTGGCATGCCATTCGCAATGGAACGTGACAACGCCAAATCTAAGGGTACAACGACCTGAACAAGCCCTAGATCATGTCGAGGACTCTTCTGGTTTGGGTCGGGACGCAACCAAATGTGCGGTCTTTGGTTGATCTTCAAGAAACTTTTTTAGGCTTTCTGCATCAACAGCCACGCTGGCCGGATCGGGGGGGGCGCTATCGGCCAATGCGCCAGTTGAAAGCGCGCAGACCAGCGCGATGGCGCCAAGAGTGGTTTTGGTCATTTGCATCATGGTCATGTTACATTTCCTGTCTTACTGCACTGTTTGAAACAGCGGCGACGCTTGCGCCAGTTCGGTGAAGTAGGTTTTGAGAAAATCGAGCCCTTTGTCCGTGATGGCGATTTCATGCGGCTCTGTTGACCATGTTGTCGTTAGAACGAAGCCGTCGATCAGACCGGCCTGTGAAAGCATTGGTAGAACCCAGTTGCGTAGGGTGCGCTGCATTGACTCGATGCGGGGTTCATCAATCGCCTTTGCAAGCTGACGCAAGCTAAAGGTTTGAGCTTGTCCAGTCGCGAAAGCCCTGTGTGCCAACACAAGCATCACAACCCGCACAACGTCACGATTCATCTGTGTGCGTAGCTTTTTCAACTCGGATGGCAAAGCATCATTGAACAAGTTTGCAACAGCGTCTTTGGGCATAGCCCAAACCGCAATCGTCGCGAGCAAGGACATGTTCACCAGCGCCGATTGACTGTCTGCCTTGCTTTCAGTTTCCGATAATTCAAGCAATTCAATCTCCACAATATGATATGGAGATTGATAGGTTTTCCACGGATTGAAAGGCCATATCGCCGGAATGCTATCGGATATCAGAGGGCTGGCCTTTGACATCAATGGCTGGGAAGGCGCACGGGATTATCACGCACACACCCTTGGCCGGGGGTGTTGGGGTCGTCCCAAACACCGCAGCCGCCGGACGCCCCCTTGATATGCACGATGCCGTCCAGTTTCTTGATCTCTTGTTCCATCAGCCATTTTTTGTGGATGCCACTGCCACGGGACTGAGCTGTACTTTCAAGCAATTGAATGGGAGTTTTTTCAGCAAGAGTTGCTTCAGTTTCGGTCGCGAGCGCACCGGTCGTTTGCTCAATATCGGCAACGCCGCCATGGCTTCCACAAACCTTTTTCAACGCGGTTTCATTTGGATAGCTTTCAAAGCCACCGGTCCAACCATCGTTGCATGTCACCTTGTAGTAGCTGTCCATGT
This sequence comes from Pelagimonas sp., assembly GCF_058892305.1. Taxonomy (NCBI): domain Bacteria; kingdom Pseudomonadati; phylum Pseudomonadota; class Alphaproteobacteria; order Rhodobacterales; family Roseobacteraceae; genus Pelagimonas; species Pelagimonas sp. The sequence continues at coordinate 74,924 of NZ_JBZXVN010000057.1, read as the reverse complement.
TCTCCAGTTTCCAAGCATAAGCTGTTGATCCCAGAACAGAAGTCGATGTTGTGATGCTTATGGCGAGAACAAGTTTTACAAAGCGTTTCATAGTGAGTTTCCTTTTGATTGTTGCGACCTGCGCCGCGTGTTTCGTGCAATCAAATGTAGGGGTACTGCGAAGACGAACTATTGGATGGATGTGGCTTAGACGATTCTTCCATGTGCAATTGCTTGAAGTTTTTTCTGTTTCTTTACCAACGGTTATATCGCCGGTGACAAACCGAGCGGCCACAGAAACCTCGATGTCATCAAGTGAGGCGAAGCGTTGTTGGTTCGGTCGCGGCGCATCAACATCGTGAAGATCGGCGGAAACTCTGGAGATGGGGGGCGGCCCAAGTTCACAAGGAATTGTGCATATCTTGGCTTTAGACAAGCACGATGCAGGTGGCCATCATTCTGGAATGTCGACATTGATTGGGGGCATTCAGCACTGAATATCACCCAAGGCCCTGTCAGATGCGCTGTGGGCAAGTTGGGACAGGTTTGAAACCTCTGGCCTTGCAAAGCGGAGATTGCTCCTCTGCAAAAGTTCATCAAGCAGCGATGTGCTGTACTCGGTGTTATTGATTTTTGTCAAAGCTTGCGCGGGATTTGCTGATCTGGTCGTGCTGCGCCATGGCCCAGTCAACCATCTGGCCTAGTGGTGCCAGAAATGATCTGCCCAAATCGGACAGGCTATAGGCGACGCTGGGCGGTTTGGTGTCGAATACCTGCCGTATCACCAATCCGTCGCGTTCAAGGTCACGGAGTGATTGCGTCAGCATCCGTTTCGAAATGTCCGGGATCGCGCGTGCAAGGGCGTTAAACCGCTTGGGTTCGGCCTCTAGTTCGAGCAGGATCAGGCTTGTCCATTTCGAAGACACATGTCCAAGCACCGTACGCACGGGGCAGTTGGACGCATCAAACCCATCGGCTTGCAATTTGTCCAGTTGGGCGCGTCCTGATCCGACCATGATAGTTACCTCCAAGTAACCTAGGAACAAAATAGTGCCTCCTTTACGGGGCGGGGTGCGGTCTCTAACTGAGACCTGTACACGAATTGAACCCACAAGGAAACACGATGCCAACACGACTGGCGACAGAGGCCTCAGGCCAATTGTGCAGACAGAGCATCGAAATCCTGATGCAAATGACAAAAGAGTTACAGATCATCGCCACCGGTCAGGTCGATTTAAAAGATCCGGCCGGCCTGGCAAAGGCCTGTGCGGCACAAGGCTGATCACATTGACTCATAAAAACTCGAAACAGAAAATTAGGAGCCAACAACAATGACCAAACGCGTATTGCTGCTGGGTGGCACAGGCCGCACGGGATCGCATGTGATCGACAAAGCGCTTGCAGCGGGGCTTTTCGTCAACGTGCTGGCACGGCGACCCGAGGCGGTCACGCAGACACATGACAATCTGACAGTGTTCAAGGGCACCCCCGAAAACGCAAGTGACCTCGACGCGGCAATCGCAAACTGTGATGCCGTTATTGCCACGATGAACAACGCGCGTGCATCGGATTCACCTTTTGCGAAGATCGTGAATTCGCCGACGATGTTAACCGACATCTTTGGCAATGTGATTGCGGCGATGCACAAGCACAACATTCGCCGAGTAATTCAACTTGGTGCCACAGGGGCGGGGGACAGCTTTGACGCGGCCCCTTGGATATTTAAGCAATTCATCAAACGCACCAATCTAGGGGTTGCCTATCGCGATCACGAAGGGGTCGAGGCGGCACTGGCTGCTTCTGGTCTGGATTGGACCGTGGGCCGAGCTGTGGGACTGGGCAAAAAGAGCGGTTTGGTGACCGAAAGCTATGTCGTGGATGGAAAATCCCAGCCTAAGCCGTCTATGCAAATCGCGCGGGAAAGCGTCGCTGAATGGATGGTCGCTGCATTGGACCGCAGCGATCTTTATGGCAAAACACCGACGATTTCGGTGTTGTGACTGATCAACGCTTGGCCTGACCACGCCCCAGGCCAAGCGCTTTGATACACTTTAGCATGGCCTGCACCTTTTCCGTGCGGTGCAGGTCAACATGTGTGACCAACCAGCCGGTGATCTTCCAGTCAGCATTGGCAGGTAGGACGGGGCGCAGACCGCCACGCTTGTGTGCCTCAACATCGCTCAAGAAGCCAATGCCAAGCCCGGCGCATATCGCCTCTGCGATAACCCCGACATCACGGGACGAAAGCGCGAACATCTCTGGCCGGATATTGACCTTGATCCAGTCGCCAAAGGGCATTCGATCATGGGGGAAATCCGGTAATACAAAGGCATGGCCTTCAAAGCCGTCGTTTGCGTCGGGAACGCCTTTGCGGACCAAATAGCTGTCATGGGCATAAAGGTTGAACCCAATGTCACCGAAATGCGTGACCACATAATCCGGGTGTTCAGGTTTGGCACCAGCACGCAGCGCGATATGGGCCTCTCCGTATTCGAGGCGTGCTAGGTCTTCGCCCACGTCAACGCGAACGACGCATTGCGGATTTTCCACCCGAAATTGGTTAATAGCGTCCATAAGTAAACCAGCGAAAGGCGCAAGCAGGGTTAGCTTGATCTCGCCTTCGATCTGGTCGCTCCTGCCTTGTACGCGCCCGGCTAGGTCTTCAATCATTTCTTCGGCTTTTTGCGCAACACGCAGGACATCCTCGCCAACCTCAGTCAAGGTATATCCCCGCGCGTGTCGTAGGAAAATTTTGCTGCCTATCTCGGCCTCAAGCGCGTCAATGTGGCGGTTAACAGTCGCGCGATGCAGGCCCAAGGCCTCGGCTGCGGCGCTGACCGTGCCCAGCCGCGCGACGTGATAGGCCGTACGCAATTCCGTCCATCTTTCCATCAGCTACACTTGCTCTATTTTCGCGCATAACACGATGATTATCGCGCATTGATTGCGAAATTGCAGCAACATACTTTGGGTTACAAGAAAAGAATTACCTTTGGAGTGTCCCATGAAATATCTCTCTCTTGGCCTGCGAGGCCTTTTGACCTTGGCCTTTGTTGCGGCTGGCCTTGCGAAACTGGCAGGCGTTGAAATGATGGTCGCCACGTTTGAAGCCGTTGGCGTTGGCCAGTGGTTCCGATATGTGACGGGCCTGATCGAAATTTCCGCCCCGGTTTTGCTCTGGCTATCCGGCAAGCAGGTGCTTGGCGCTGCAGTGCTTGGCGCGACAATGGTTGGCGCCGTTCTGGCTCACCTGTTCATCCTTGGTCCTTCAGCGGTGCCTGCTGTCGTTCTTGGCCTGATCTCTGCCGCCGTCATTTACCTGCACCGTGAGCAGATCAGCGACCCAATGGGCCGCACTGCATAAAGCTCGATCAAGACAAGGACCAATCCCATGACCTACAAAATCGTCGCCTTTGCAGGAAGCAACAATGCCCAGTCGATCAATAAAAGCCTTGTCGCCCATGCGGCGGACGTTCTGAACGACAGCCTTGATGGCGGTGTCGACACCGACATTCTTGATCTGAATGACTATGAGATGCCGATCTATAGCCCTGAACGTCAGGCCGTAGGTATTCCCCCCCAGGCCCAAGCGTTTTTCGACAAGATCGGAGGCGCTGATGCGCTCATCATCTCTCTGGCGGAATACAACGGCAGCTACGCAACGGCCTTCAAGAACATTTTTGACTGGTGTAGCCGCATCGACATGGCCATGTTCCAGAAGAAGCCAATGTTGCTAATGGCGACGTCGCCAGGACCGGGCGGTGGCCAGCACGTTCATGGCGCCGCAATGGGGGCGTTTCCGTTCTACGGTGCCGATATTGTCGCGGGCTTCCAGTTTGGACCGTTTGGCGAGCATTTTGATGTTGATGCTGGACGTCTGACATCGGAGGACAAGGTTGCCGAACTTCAAGCTGCTGTGAACGCACTGGTGGGCGCGCTTGCCGGAAAAAGCGTCGGTTGACGCAGCACCTCGCTAATTGAGGCGGCTTGCCCGCCTCTAACGGCCCCCAAAAAAACCAAGATGGCGGAGTCTGATATGGAAATCGGGATAGACAGTTTTGCAGCATTCTTACCGGAAATGCAGGGGCAAACCAGAGCGGGGGCGGCACAGCGGATGGCCGACCTTTTGGCCGAAATCGAAACGGCAGACCGCGTGGGGCTGGATAGCTTCGGCGTTGGTGAGCACCACCGGGCCGAATTTCTTGATGCGTCCCCCGCCATCATTCTTGCCGCTGCGGCGGCACGCACGAAAAACATCCGCCTAAACTCTGCCGTCACCGTGCTGAGCGCTGCGGATCCGGTCCGCGTCTTTCAGGATTTTGCAACGATTGACCTGATCTCAAACGGGCGGGCCGAGATTGTGGCGGGGCGTGGATCGTTCATCGAAGCCTACCCCTTGTTTGGATTTGCGCGCGAAGACTACGACGCGCTCTTTGCCGAAAAGCTCGAGCTTTTGATACAGTTGCGCGAAAAAACCCATGTGACATGGCAAGGGCGGTTTCGGCCCGCTTTGACAGGGCAGGGGGTTTACCCGCGTCCCGTCCAGAACAAGCTGCCGATCTGGCTTGGTGTGGGCGGTACACCTGCGTCCTTTGCCCGCGCTGGAACCCTTGGCCTTCCTCTCATGATCGCCATCATTGGTGGCAGTTTTGACCGCTTCCGCCCGCTGGTCGACCTGTATTATGCTGCCGGTGAGGACGCAGGGCACAAGCGCGAAGACCTCAAAATCTCAATCCACGCTATGGGCTTTGTCGGTGAGACCGACAAAGAGGCCCGTGATGCGTTCTATCCAGGCTGGGCGCGCGTTATCAGAGATATCGGCCGCGAACGTGGCTTTCCGCCGCCCAACCGCGCGCAATTCGATGCGCTTTGCGGCCCCGACGGTGCGTTTCTTGTTGGTCGCCCCGAGACCGTGCGCGACAAGATGATTGCGGCCAATGCAACGATGGGCGGTATCTCTCGTATCACGTTTCAGATGAGCACCGCGGCCCTCGAAACGGAAAGGATGCAGAATTCAATCAGGCTTCTGGGCACCCAGGTCTCGCCCGCGGTGCGTGACGCCATCGACGTTTGAGCGTGTTGTGGGCTGGCGCAGGACGTTGGAGAGGTGATCGTGTTTGTCTGGCGTCAACCGCGTCTTGAGCAAACCCACTATTTGTAGACGTCTGTCTCACATATTTTCGTCTGATCCGCCGGGCCGCAATTGATGGAAACACTCTCTTGAAATGGCCTTTCTCGACATCCGCCGCGCGCACCGGTTCTTTCTGAGCGGTGGCGCGTACGGGTTCATGTCTTGGGTAGATAAGCCGATACTGTCTCCTCGCAGATGGCACCAAGGACAACACGGTCCTTGAACTTGCCCTTTCATAGAAACGGCGTTTCGACGTGGGGAAAATTCCTTCCGTCTGGATCATCACTTTCGTCAGGCGATCCACCTTAACGACGGGTCCTGACCCTCATCCCCGATCTCACATCAGGCATTGGCGAGTGAGCCTCGAACGACCAGGGATGTCTCGATTAGAATACTGTTTTGGTTCTTTGTTGCGCTGACCAGATTGATCAGCATTTTAGCCGCCTCTGTACCCATTCGCCGGTGCGGGACATGGACGGTGGTAAGCGCTGGTGATGAAATTTTCGCGATCTCGATGTCGTCAAATCCGGTCACTGAAATATCATCAGGGACGCACAACCCCAACTCCTTCGCCTTGGCGATGGCTCCAACGGCAAGAACGTCATTCCCACACATCACGACAGAGGGTCGAACAGGCTGCGACAACAGCTGTTGTAGGGCTGCGCCACCTTCGTCTATCCCGTATTCGGATTCTGCGATCGACAACTCCGTCTCGGGAATGCCCGCTTCCTCCATTGACGCATAAATACCTCTTAGTCGCTCGCTGGCCCTGTCGTTGCCTAGAGGGCTAGCGGTGATGGTTGAAAGGCGACGATGGCCCATGCTGATGACTTTATCCGCCATGGCTTTCATTGCTGAGAAATTGTCAAAGCCCACTGTTGGAACCTTGGCATTTGGATCGAACACCCAGGCGACTACGAAGGGGACACTTTGACGTTTCAAAAATTCGTAGACCTTGGGGTCTCTGTGAAATCCGATGAGGAGGATACCGTCGGCACCGCGCGACACTAACGTGCGGATCTGTTCTTCCTCGAGATCCGCGCGATACGAAGAGGAGGCGACCAAAAGTGTTATGCCGCTGCGTCCCAATTCTTCTTGAAACGCCTGGAGGCCACGGGCAAAAATTGCATTCTCCATTGTGGGAATGATCGCGCCAATTGTGTTGGTTCGTTTGGCGGCCAGAGCGCGGGCGTTGAAATTTGGGGCGTACCCAAGTTCGTGCACGGCGTCCTGAACTTTTTGCCGCGTTGCCGCCACAACCCGGTCCGGTGAGTTCAGACAGCGCGACACCGTGGCCGTCGAAACACCGGCAAGCCGTGCTACGTCAGCCAGGGTTGGGGTTCGGCCCATATCTTTGTCACCTGTCGTCATTTCGGCTCAGTACCGCATTTCTTCGGTATTTACACCCTATCTCATGAGACTAATGGGCACGATCGGCCGACGTCAATGTAAGCGCTTGCATAGGCGGCATGTAAGCGCTTACATTGATCTGGCGAATCAAGCGTTTCGCTGCTTCCTAGGAGAACCCTATGCTCTTGATCCTATCGCTTTGTCTGTTTGCCCTGTTCGGAACAAACGTGGCTCTGGGCTCAATGGGTATGGGCGGCTTCTTAGGGGATGTGTCCGAAATGCTATGTTTGCTCGCTGCTTCGATCGCCTTTGTTGCAGCAATTTTGCAAAGGGAGGCCGCTGAAAAAAAAGCCAAAGAGCTACAGCGCTGAACTGTCCATTGGGAGGAAAACATGGACCGGAACACAAAAGAACTTGCCTCGGCGTCACGCCGGAATTTTCTAAAACTCGCCGGGACAGGCAGCTTTACTGCAGCCCTAGTCGCTGGGGCCGCAGGTACGCTTTGGTCTACCGAGGCCGTCGCCCAGACAAACAAAGAAGAGCGCGAGCGTGAAAAGGCTGCTGATCATATTATGACATTGGCCACGGCCTATGTGTTGGGCGCATCACGCAGCTATCCAATTATGCAGTTGGACCTAAAAGAAAACATTCAGAACGCCACGAATGGCAAAGTGTACGTCAAATTGGCCCCTGGTGGGCAATTGGGCGCGGGCGGTGCGTTGGTGCAAAAGGTTCAGGGCGGAACCATTCAAGCAGCCCAGCATTCGCTCTCCAATTTTGCCCCCTTCGCGTCAACCGTTGATCTGATCAATATGCCCTATCTGTGTGGGTCCAATCAGCGTTTCACCAACCTCGTGAACTCGGATCACTGGAAAACCGAGGTACACCCCAAGGTCGAAGAGGCTGGGTTTAAGGCGTTGTTTTATGTGAACATTGATCCCCGTGTTGTCGCCGTCCGCAAAGGTGGTGCCGGTGCGGTGTTGTCGCCCGGAGATCTAAGCGGGGTGAAGTTCCGGGTTCCGGGCTCCAAGATGCTCCAGCAATACTACCGTCTCGTCGGCGCGAATCCGACACCAGTGGCTTGGGGCGAAACGCCTTCGGCGATCAAACAGGGTGTGGCAGACGCGCTCGACCCATCTGTGGGTGCCCTCTATGTCTTTGGATTCAAAGATATACTTAGCCATGTAACCTTCACCCAGGCCGTGCCCGATAGCCAAGTCTATTCCTGCAATCTGGAGTGGTTCAACAGCCTGCCAGGGGATGTTCAAGAGGGCGTGATGTGGGGCTCTGAAATGACCGCGCACCAGAACCTTTCGAAGGTCCCATCCGCGCGGGCCTATGCGATGTCTGAATTGGCAAAGTCCGGTGTGGAGTTCCATTCGCTAAGTGATGATCAACTGTCGGAATGGAAGGAGGCCGGTGGCTATCAACGACCTGAATGGGATGAGTTCAAGAAAGAACTCGCTGGGTCAATGGAGTCCTTCTCCAAGCTGGAAGAGGCCGCAGGTACGCAAGGAAAATACTACGTACACGACGCCTAAACCACTCCTCTTGGGGGCCCGATTTGGGCTCCCAAATTCCCTCTGCAACCGGCGTTGGATACGGCACCGGCTCTGTGTTCAATAGCCGTCGAGGCCTGTGATGACACTTCTGAAAAATATAGATGAGAACGCTGAGCGGTGGCTCCTCTTAGTCTTTTACGTGATGCTTGTTGTCACCATGGCAATCGAAGTGCTGCGTCGCGAGGTTTTCTCGTATTCTTCGATCTGGGGCGAAGAAATTGTCCGCTATTCATTTATCTACCTAGCTTGGATTGGCGCGGCGGCGGCGGTCAAAGAACGCGCCCATATCCGTATCGACGTCTTGCTTCATTACCTCGGAAACCGACCCAAGGCGGTCATCTATATCTTCGGTGATCTTGTGATGTTCGCAGTGGCCTTGGTCGCGCTCTATTGGTCCTTTGAAACCGTTCTGGTCTCGGCCAAATTTGGATCTGTAACCGATGGCCTTCGCATTTCAAAAGTCTGGTTTCTCGCCGCCGTGCCTTTGGGTTTCTCATTGATGATATTCCGGCTTTCGCAATCCTTTTTGCGCGACCTCAGATCACTTCGTGACGGCACTCCCGTCTACGAAGGCGACAAGTTGTTTGATTGAGGGACGACACCATGCTCTGGAACAATCTTCAACAAACGGTCGAACTCGGCTGGGATTTCTATCTACCTGTTATGCTTTTTGTCGGCCTGATCGCACTGGCAGTGCCGGTATGGGCTTCTATTGGGGCCGCGGCGATCCTAATGCTGGTTATGTCGGGTGATCTGCCACTTAGCCTCGTGGGAGAGAGCCTGTTCACTGGCATCGACGCCTTCGCCCTCACGGCCGTTCCCTTATTTATCCTGACCGGAGACGTGTTGGTGCGCACCGGTCTCAGTCGCAAATTCCTAAATGTCGCCGAGGCGCTCACCTGTTGGGCCAAAGGTGGCTTTGGTTCGGCGACGGTTCTTGTGTGCGGTATGTTTGCGGCGATTTCAGGTTCTGACGCGGCGGGGGCTGCTGCGGTTGGACGGATGACAATCGACCGCCTCGTCGAAAGCGGGTATCCGCGCCCTTATGCCTGTGCTCTGGTGGCGGCGGGGGCTTGCACCGGTATCCTCATCCCCCCCTCTATTGCCTATATTATCATCGGCCTTGTTCTGGGCATATCGGCCTCGACCCTGTTTCTGGCGGCATTGATCCCCGGTTTGGCCATCCTGATCTCAATCCTTGTGACCAATATCGTGGTGAACCGGATTTACGGCTACGAGGGCGGCGGAAACATAAGCATTGGCGAATGGCTCACAAACCTGCGCCGCGCTTTGGCATCAGACTGGTATGCGTTTATTGTGCCGGGCATCATTTTCTACGGCATCTTTTCGGGTCGCCTTACCCCAACAGAAGCCGGCGCTACTGCGGTGGTTGTTACCATCATAATGGGTTTCATTCTCGGCACACTAAAACTCTCTGATTTTCCGGCGATGTTGGTCAGTTCAGCCAAAGTAAATGGCATCATTTTGCCGATCATCGCCTTTTCCGCCCCCTTGGCCGAGGCCCTTGCCATCATGGGGGTGCCACAAGGGTTTGTGACCGCAGTGACGTCGCTGACCGAGGATCCTTATGTGCTGATCCTGCTGATGATCGGTATCTTGATCGCGGCTGGCTGTGTGATGGAAACAACTCCGAATATTGTGATTCTCGCGCCGATCCTCAAACCGCTGGCTGACAACATTGGCATGAATGAGATTCAGTTCTGTATCATGATGATCACCGCGCTTGGGGTTGGTTTTATCACGCCTCCGCTTGGGCTTAATCTCTTTGTCGTGTCCGGAATTACCGGTGAATCGATCCTCAAGATTGCGGCCCGCGCAGTCCCCTTTGTTTTCTTTATGCTCTTGGTTGTCCTGTTGATCGCCTATGTCCCCGCGATTTCCACAACCTTGCTTCCCGATATCTACAAATAGGATCCTAAAATGGCTCGTGAATACCTCAAAAAGGCAACTCTGACGTCGAAATCCGATGCGTCAGATGTGCATGACACGGTCGTAAAAATCCTGTCCGACATAGAGACAGGAGGCGATGCCGCGGCGTTGGAATATGCGGCCAAATTCGACAAATTCGACGGCAATGTTTTGTTGACTGCCGAAGAGATCAAGGCCGCCTGCGCATTGGTTCCGGACAAGCTGAAGGCAGATATCCAGTTTGCGCACGACAACGTAAAACGCTTTGCCGAGACACAGAAATCAACTGTTGCCGATGTGGAATACGAGATCGTGCCGGGGCTTGTCGCAGGTCAAAAGGCCATCCCGGTCGATGCCGCTGGGTGTTACGCGCCCGGAGGTCGCTACAGCCATGTGGCCAGCGCAATCATGACAGTGACCACGGCCAAAGTTGCTGGTTGCAAGCACATAACCTGCTGTTCTCCACCACGTCCCGGAGTTGGGATTGCTCCGGCGATTGTCTATGCTGCGCATATCTGTGGTGCCGATAAGATCATGGCGATGGGCGGGGTCCAGGGCGTCGCGGCGATGACATTCGGTCTGTTTGGTCTGCCCAAGGCCAATATTCTGGTTGGCCCGGGCAATCAGTTTGTGGCGGAAGCCAAGCGCATTCTCTTTGGCCGGGTTGGTATCGACATGATCGCCGGGCCGACAGATAGCCTTATCCTCGCGGACAAGACCGCAGACCCGCATATCGTCGCCACCGATCTCGTTAGTCAGGCGGAACATGGCTATAACTCTCCGGTCTGGCTGGTGACGGATGATAAGGCTTTGGCCCAAGATGTTATGTCTCGTGTGCCTGCGTTGATTGATGACTTGCCCGAGGTGAACCGCGAGAATGCCGCGGCTGCGTGGCGGGACTATGCCGAGGTGATCGTTTGCGCGGATCGCGAGGAAATGGCTGCCACATCAGATGATTACGCGCCCGAACATCTGACGGTTCAGGCGGCAGACTTGGATTGGTGGTTAAAGCGTCTGACATGTTATGGCTCGCTGTTTCTCGGGGAAGAAACAACTGTGTCTTATGGCGACAAGGCCGCCGGGACGAACCATGTACTTCCGACGTCTGGTGCCGCCAACTACACGGGGGGCTTGTCTGTCCACAAGTATATGAAAATCGTGACATGGCAGCGGGCCACTCGCGAAGGGTCCAAGCCGGTGGCCGAAGCCACAGCACGCATTTCCCGGCTGGAAGGTATGGAAGGACATGCGCGGGCCGCCGATGTGCGGTTGGCAAAGTATTTCCCAGATGAAACGTTTGATCTGACTGCAAATGGTTGAGTCTGGAAATCTGTTTTCCGTCCGCGGCAAAATCGCTTGCGTGACCGGGGCCAGTTCTGGGCTGGGTCGCCACGCGGCAACGGTTCTGGCACAGGCCGGCGTGCAGGTGGTCGGCGTGGCCCGGCGCGCCGACGCTTTGGCCGCATGGCAGGGTGAGGCTGGCGGCGAGACCTGCGCGATTGCCTGGGATGTTTCAGACCGTGATGCCTTGAGCGATCTGGCGTATGAAATGGCCAAGCCGTTCGGCTCGCCGGATATTGTGATCCATGCTGCAGGGATCAACACCAGGCAAGCCGCCGATGACGTCACCCCCGACGGGTGGGACAGCACTTTGGGCTTGAACCTGACAACTCCCTTTTTCCTAAGCCAATATCTGGTGCCGCCGATGAAGACCAAGGGCTGGGGGCGGATCGTCAACTTTGCATCACTACAGACCACGCGGGCCTTTCCCGGTGGTATTGCCTATGGGGCCAGTAAAGCAGGGATCGGGCAATTGACCCGTGCCATGGCAGAGGCTTGGTCGCCATATGGCATTACGGCCAACGCAATTGGCCCCGGTTTCTTTGAAACCGAACTGACAGCAGCCGTTTTCGATGATCCGAAACGCGCCGCAGGCAACGCAGCTCAGACCTGTATCGGTCGCAATGGTGAGCCGGAGGATCTGGACGGTCCACTCCTCTTTTTATGTTCTGATGCCTCAGCATATGTGACGGGTCAGGTTTTGATGGTGGATGGAGGTTTTACCGCGAAATGAAAGCTTTAGTTTATGAAGGACCAGAAAAACTGAGCTATCATGATGTACCGGAACCGGTGCCTGAACTCGGAACCCAGCTCATCAGGATTGCCTATGTGGGCATTTGCGGATCGGACATGCATGCCTATCTTGGCCATGACGATCGGCGGCCTGCGCCTTTGATCCTTGGCCACGAAGTTTCTGGCGTCATTGAGGGCGGATTGCGTGATGGTGAGAGGGTCACGGTCAATCCACTGGTGACCTGCGGGACATGTGCCGCTTGTCAGAAGGGGCGCGATAACCTTTGCCCAGAGCGGCAAATCATATCTATGCCGCCGCGCGAAGGTGGATTTGCCGAATTGGTTGCCATGCCTGATAGAAATCTGGTGACCGTTCCGGATGATATTGCCCTGTCAAAAGCGGCTTTGGCCGAACCCATAGCCTGCGGTTGGCATACGGTGAAACTGTCTTTGGCCACCCTTTCGGGTCCGCGCAACTCTGCTCTGGTTTTGGGGGGTGGTGCCATTGGCCTCGGTGCGGCGCTAAGCCTAGAAGCGCAAGGCGTTGATTGCGTGACGATCGTCGAACCAAATCCGGCTCGTCGCGCCGTCCTTGCAGATACCTGTGGTCAGACCGTCCTAGAGACCCCGCCGCAAGAGAGCCAATTTGATGTTGTCATAGATGGGGTTGGATATGCCGCGACGCGTGCCACCGCATCGGCCTGTGTTCGTCCCGGTGGGGTGATCGGACATATTGGATTGGGCGAGGATAGCGGCGGATTGGATGTTCGCCGACTAACCTTGCAGGAAATTACCTTTATCGGCACCTACACCTACACCGCCAAAGATTTCAGACAGACCGCACAGGCCATCTTTGATGGACGCCTTGGTGCTCTGGATTGGGCAGAAACCCGATCACTTGCAGATGGCGCAAACGCCTTGTCAGACATCCGCAACGGTGTGGTGGCCGCTCCGAAAATACTGCTTCAACCCGAAACTGCGCCGGAAAAGAGCTAGCCATGTATGAGAAGATTATCCTCGCCTTATCGCTGGAGCACGGGTTTGCCGCTCAAGCGATTGAGACAGCACAACGCCTAGGTGGCGGGTCCGCTGAAATCATTGCCGTGCATGTCTATGAACCACCAAGTGGATCCGTCGGTGCCTATCTGGATGATGATCTCATTCAAAAAGCTTACGATGACGCCAAGCGCATATTGGGGGAACGGGTCGGTGACTGCGAAAACATTACGCCTATGATCCTCAAAGGGCATTCGAGCCGCACCATAACGGCCTATGCGGCCGAAATTGGCGCGAATGCAATCATCGTCGGTTCCCACAAACCCGGCTTGCGAGACTATTTCCTCGGCACCACGGCCGCCCGAATTGTTCGTCAAGCATCATGCGCAGTCATCGTACTGCGTTGATTTTCCATCCCTAAAGGAGTCCCTTTTTGTCTATCAACACAAAAATTGTTGATGATCTGGTCGCAAATGACATCAGTTTCGTCACCACAGTTCCCTGCAAGCAATTGGCAGGCGTCATCGACGAGATCGATGCACGCTCAGGTGTTCTTCACGTCCCGTCAAACAAAGAGGACGAGGGTATGGGGCTATGTGCAGGTGCCTGGATGGGTGGCAAACGCCCCGCTATCATCATGCAAAACACCGCCATTGGCGTTACCATCAACACGCTGGCCACCCTGATCCAGTATTACCGGATGCCCCTGCCAATGCTGATTTCATATCGGGGTGAGCTGCGCGAGCCCGTCGCCTGCCAGGTCGAAATGGCCGTTCACACCAAAGCGCTTTTGGCGCAAATGAACATCCCAACCTATCATTTTCACAAGCAATCCGATGTAGATGAGCTCGATAACATCCTGAAGTACACATTCATGTGCAACAAACCGGTTGCCATTCTGACCGACGCTAATTTCTGGGGAGGCTACGGCGACCAATGATCCGTTCTGATATTCTGAAAGACATAGCCCCCATTTTGCGCGACCAATTGGTGATTTGTAACATCGGCCTGCCAAGTCAGGAGCTGCATAGGATCGACGATCAGCCAAGCACCTTCTACATGCTTGGGACAATGGGCCTGTCGTCCTCTATCGGTTTTGGGCTGGCATTGGCGCAAGACAAAAAGGTGATTTCCATTGATGGGGATGGGTCGGTTCTCACCAATTTTGGCACTCTTCCTACGATCGCCAATAACGCCCGCGATAACTACATCCTCTTGATCATCGACAATGGCAGCTATGGATCGACTGGCGATCAGCCAACCTATGCAGGTAAAAAGACCTCCCTTGCCGCTGTGGCCCGAGCCTGTGGATGCGAAAACGTTGTTGAAGTTGCTGCCGAAGATACCGGAAAAGCGCTGCAAGAGGCCCTCGAAGGGGACCAGATGACAATCATCGTGGCCAAATGCAAAAGCGGGAATATACCGGTGCCGGTGATCACCATGGATCCGGTTGTGATCCGAGATCGGTTTATGAAAACAGTGCAGGCCTAGGGGGCTGCATGCTCTTTGAGACCGGCATTCATTCCTCTTCGGATGCGCGTCGATTGGCGCGCAAACGTCTGCCTTGGATGGTATTTGATTACATCGACGGAGCCGCCGGTCAGGAACATGGCGCGGCTCTGAACCAAAGGGCGATGCAGGATATTAGGCTAACACCCCGTGTCCTGTGCAATGTGACACAGCGCGATCTTTCGGTAACGCGTTTTGATAGGCTGATGTTGCGCCCGTTTGGCATAAGTCCAATGGGCATGTGCAACCTTGCTGCGCCTGGGGCTGATCTGATGTTGGCCGAAATTGCCCGAGAATACCGGGTGCCGCATGGGGTTTCGACGGTGGCCTCTACCGATCTCGAAACCCTTTACCAAGCGTCCGGCGGCTCAGCTTGGTTTCAGTTGTATTTCAGCGGCGACGGCAGCGGCACATTGAAGCTTGTCGAGCGCGCCAAAAAGGCCGGATATGGGACGTTGATCTTAACGCTAGATGTTCCCGAAGTCGGGCGACGTCCGCGTGAACTGCGTCATGGTTTCAAGATGCCGTTTCGCATCGGGCCGAGGCAGTTTTTGGATTTCGCAATGCACCCCCGCTGGTCCTTGTCGTCGCTGGCAAAGGGTAGCCCCAAAATGGCCAATTTTGATGGCAAGGACTACGTCTTTGATCGCACAGAAAGCCGTGCTGCGGCGGATTGGGGCTATCTTGAAACCCTGCGCAAAGCCTGGTCAGGTCAATTGGTTGTCAAAGGTGTCCTAAGTCCAGAGGATGCCCTACGGCTGCGCGATGTTGGTGTCGACGCTATTCAGGTTTCCAGCCATGGGTGCCGACAATTGGAAAGCGCTCCGCCGGCCATCTTAGCGTTGCGAGAGGTTCGTGAAGCACTCGGTCCAGAATTCCCACTTTTCTTTGATACCGGTATTCGGTCCGGCGAAGATATCGTCAAAGCCTATGTTATGGGGGCGGATTTTGTTTTTCTCGGCCGAATCTTGTTGTTTGCCATCGCAGCAGGCGGCGTCGAAGGTCTACGTGCGCTCTGGGATATACTAAGCCAAGAAGTCAGTCTCACAATGGCCCAGCTGGGTGTGACAACTATTGCAGAGTTAAAGAATGCCACCCATCGGTGGCCTTCGACAAACGACGTTTGACCGCCACACACCCGTCAAGTTGTGATCACGGCCCAATAGCCATCAACGCAATTGGCCCAAACACCAAAACGTCTCGTTGACGGTGCCTGTCCGCTAGTCAAAAGCGGCAGTGACGCGATGCTGATCGCCATGACCGACCGCTCTCCAATAAAGGTCTGGTCAAGCCCAAATCCCTTCCTTGGGATGTTGTCGTTCTCTTTCGGGTTCCTCGGTCACGGGATCAAACGACATCAATGCATTTACACCTTTCTCCCAATTGTCACCTTAAAGCTAGCGGCCTCGCAGCTTTCATTTTGTTGGTTTATTGAGCCAATTTTGAGCCAAATATCCGACATTTGGCAAGTTGCCTTCTTATTTGTTGGACAAAACAGCCGAGCTTGTCCTATAAGCAATGCGAATTTGAAGATCCGATTGCGGCAAGGCGGCTTGCGAATCGGAAAAAGGAGCGGACAAATGGTTGCCCAAGAACACGCTTTGAAACCTGCTTCCGGGCTCTCGGCTGTCGATGAACTTGTGGTTCAACTGCGTCAGTTGATTGGGGAAAAAGGGTTAACGGTCGGGGATCAACTTCCGACGGAAAAAGAGCTTTGCGAAACTTTCGGAGCCTCGCGCAATACAGTTCGCGAGGCCATGAGAATTCTGAAAACCTATGGGGTCGTTGAAGTCCGCCCAAAAGTCGGCGCGACCATCGTGGACAATAGAATGTCATCGGCCATTGAAATGTTTTCCTTCAATGTCATGAGCGTCTCTCTTGAAACCTTCACCGACATACAGGGTTTCCGCAGTTTGCTTGAAGTCTCATCAGTCGATGCAATTTTTGACCAGATTACGGACCAAGACATTTCAGACCTGCGTGAGATAAACGCCAAGCTCAAAGAGCCAAGTGAAATTGGCGTGGCGTCTGAACATGATTTTGAGTTTCACACTCGTCTAATTCATGTGCTGCGCAACAAGGCAATTTTGGATGTCTATCGGCTTATGAAGCCGGTGATCCTGCGGATTATGGAAAAAGGCAAAACGCCTGACACCTTCAAAACCGCGACGTTCAAAGAACATCAAGCTGTCCTTGATGCTTTGGAAGCTCGGGATCGGCTTGCCTATCAATACCTCATGAAATCTCATCTTGAGAAGGGCTACGCAACTTTTGGAGGTGATGACTAAGGCAAAAAATTTACGGAGGTATTCGCCCCAATAACGAGGGTGAAGAAAAATAATTTTCTGGGAGGAAAAATGAAAAACCTATTCGCAACAATGACGGCCGCCGCGATTTTAATTGCTAGCACGGCCATTGCTGGTCCTAAAACTGTTGATGGTCCAAGCATTGACCCAAATTGCTTTGCACCCTGGAGCGATAAGACCAGTTTCATGCAATGGGAGGCGCGCGAAGGTCCGTATAGAATTGCCGTCGTCAACGGTTTTGTCGGAAACACCTGGCGCATTCAGATGATCAAAACAGCCAAAGCATTTGCCCAAGATCCATCAATTGCAGACAAGATATCAGAATTCAAAGTCGTTTCTACTGGCACCGATGCGCCGGCTCAGCTGGGGGCGATCGAGGATTTTATCAACCAAGGATACGACGCGATTATCACCATCGCCGTGAGTCCAAATGGCTTTGATCGTGTTATTCGTCTGGCTGATCGCAACGATGTGGTGTTGGTGCCGTTCGATAATGTTCTGGACACCGATGCCGTGATGCAAGTCAACGAAGATCAGCTGGCCATGGGGCGGATGTATTCCGAATTTGTCCTGAAACAGCTGGATGCCAATGGTGTGACAAGCGGCAAAATTCTAGAGGTTCGCGGGCTGCCTGGCAATTCCGTTGACCGCGATCGTTCGATTGGTATCAACGAAGTCATTGGCGCGCATGACGGTGACTGGGAAATGGTTTCTGTGAACGGCATGTGGGACGATGGTACGACCCAAAAAGTCGTCGCCGATGCGATTGCCGTCCACGGTGAATTTGCGGCCATCGTTGCACAAGGTGGTTCCAACGGTATGATTCAGGCCATTCAGGATAGCGGCCACCCCTGGGTTCCTGTGTCTGGTGAATCCGAAAATGGCTTTCGCAAAGCCCTAGCGACTTATGGCAATGACGGCCTCAAAGGGATTTCTATTGGCCAATCGCCCGGCCTTGTCGCAATTGCCATGAAGGCCGCGGTGTCGGCGCTTGAAGGCAACGTTATGCCCCAGCTGATTTCGGTGCCACTGCCGGTCGCAACGCATGATGAACTCGTTGATGGCAAGAATTTCTGGAGCGATCTTCCAGACAATTTCTTCACTGTGAATGAGTTTCCACCCTGTGGCGTGAATATTTCGGGGCCTGCCATTATGGCGCAGGACGAAACAGACCTGAAGTAATCCTAACGCCGGGCCGCTCAAAGGTAGGGGCCCGGCATCTCCTCGACAAAAAGAAATCAATATGTATGCATCCAATGAGGTCGTTCAATTGCTTGGTGTGTCTCGCTACTTTGGCGGGGTGACAGCGTTGGATGATGTGAATTTCAGTTGCCAGTCAGGAAGCATACACGGAGTTCTTGGTGAAAACGGTGCCGGGAAATCGACGCTCATAAAAATTCTGTCCGGAGTGCTTGCCCCAAGTGAAGGTCGTATCGCGTATAACGGCCGCGAGGTTTCCTATCGGTCCACCTCAGAAGCCACCGCCGATGGCATTGTTTGCATATTTCAAGAGCTCTCTTTGGTGCCGGACCTTTCGGTTGCTGAGAACATCTTTATCGACAATCCGCCGCGCCGCTTTGGCATGATCGACACCCGCAAGCAGCGCAAGATGGCACAGGAAATCTTGGCGCGGATAAAATGTGACGATGTCGATCCAGATGCCCACGTCCGGGAACTAAGCCTGTCTCGCCGGCAAATGATCGAAATCGCCAAAGCCCTAAGCAAAAACCCTCGTGTCTTGATCCTTGACGAAGCAACATCGGCGCTAACCAGCAATGACGTTCAAACAGTATACGACCTCATGGATGAGCTTCGCAAAGACGGAGTCTCTTGTATTTTCATCAGTCACCGCATGCAAGAAGTTGACGCCCTTTGTGATCGGCTATCCGTGTTTCGCAATGGGCGGCATATCCAAACCTTTAACAAAGGCGCGTTGAACGAAGCTGAGATCGTGCAGTTGATGATAGGCCGGGAGATCACAGCGCAATATCCGCCCAAACGAACCACTCCGGCCGGGGATATCGTATTATCCATGTCTGATGTGAACTGGGAAGATCGCCTAAAAGGGGTCAATCTCGATGTCCGAAAAGGTGAAATCGTTGGACTTGGTGGACTTGACGGTCAAGGCCAGAAGGAACTTTTCCTGGGGTTGTTTGGCGCGCTGCGCGGGATCAAAGGCGACATTCTTCTCAAAGGGTTACCTTTCGAAACCAACTCTCCGGCGTTTTCAAAACAACACGGCATAGCTTTGGTTCCCGAAGACCGTAAAACCGAAGGGTTGATGTTAGAATTATCCATCAGCGACAACCTGTTGCTGCCAAATTACGACACTGTGTCCAAGGCCGGTGTCATTGATGGGCGCTTGGCCAACATTGCGGTGCAAAAAGCCGTTGAACTTTTGCAGATAAAAATAGGCAGTGCAGATCACCCTGTTGAGACCTTGTCAGGGGGCAATCAACAAAAGGTTGTGATTGCAAAATGGCTCATGCTGAACCCAGACGTCATTTTGTTAAATGATCCAACGCGGGGCATTGATGTTGGAACCAAGCAGGAAATCTACCGCCTGATACGCGATCTCGTCGACGCCGGTAAATCGGTGCTGTTCTATTCTTCTGATTATGCGGAACTGATTGGCTGCTGTGACCGTGTGTGCGTCATGTATGACGGGCGGGTGGTCTCGGAGTTAGAAGGCGATGCTCTGAGCGAAAACGCCATCGTCGCTGCGTCTCTCAATATCCACAAGGATGATGTGGCATGATAGGAAAACTCCAAGCTGCCATTTTACGCAACCGGGGTCTTAGCGGCGCATTCCTTTTGTTTGCATGCCTGTTTGTCACCTACCAATCCTTGCACCCACGCGGCTTTTCAACCGCTGTTCTGGTCCAAAACTCGAACGAAGTTGTCGCCTTGGCCTTTGTGGCTATTGCCCAAACGATCCCTGTTCTTATGGGCGGACTGGATTTGTCTGTCGGGGCTGTGATGACCCTAACAAACACAGTCGCCTCACATGTTGTCATGGGCACTCCGGCACAAATGGTTTTGGGCGTCTTTTTGACACTGGCGACCGGGGTCGCCTTTGGCCTGATGAACGGCTTGATCATTGTTTATGGTCGCATTCAACCAATTATCGCGACTTTGGCCACAGGTGCGATTGCGATAGGTTTGGCTCTTATCCTACGTCCGTCTCCTGGCGGCAATATTGATGGTGATCTGAACTGGGCGATGACCAACGCGGTGTTTGATCTTGCCGAAACCTACGGGTTTGCTGACAAAGGTAATGCGGCGTGGATTCAACCCTTTGTGAATATTCCGATGCCACTAATTCTTCTGTTGGTCATCACGCTGTGTATTTGGATCCCGTTCAAGCGAAGCGTGACTTGCCGAACAATTTACGCCATCGGAAGCGCCGAAGGGGCCGCACATCTTTCTGGCTTGCCGATTGCCCGCGCCAAGATCACCGCCTTTACCCTTTCGGGGTTCTTTGCGGCCTGCGGTGGCTTGTATTTGGCGATACAAACCTCTTCTGGCAATGCCGACATCACGCAGGCCGGCACTTACACGCTCAACTCGATTGCATCAGTTGTCCTTGGCGGCACATCCTTGATGGGGGGCAGCGGCGGACCGATAGGATCGCTGATTGGGGCCTTCATTCTGCGCATCATATCCTTCTTTTTCCGCATCTTATCAATCGACCCGCTCCTTCAGCCTCTTATCGAAGGCGTTGTCTTGTTGGTCGCTGTTAGCCTCGGAGCGTTGCGCACCTTTCGGGTCAAAAACAAATTGGAGTTATTCAGATGAAGTTTTTGAGTTTTTCCAATCCCGCAGACAGACCTCTGCTTATTGCGTTTCTGACAACTCTGGCCATTCTTTTGGTGGGCACAGTCTATACGCTAAGCACCCAAGGAACCGCGCCGCTGTTCACACCGTCCTATCTGTTGCAGCAGCTCCAAATCGGGTCGTTCCTTGGGATTTGCGCTGCGGGTATGATGATGGTTGTACTGCTTGGGCACATTGACCTTTCGGTGCCTTGGACAATGACCGCTGCGGCTATGATGGCGACAACAGTTGGCGGCCCGTGGGCCATTCCTGCCGGGCTCTCTGTTGGTCTTGTCGTGGGGTTGCTCAATGGATTTGGCGTGTCTGTTCTGCGGGTGCCGTCGATGATTTTCACCCTTGGTGTGGACTCTGTTCTTCGCGGATTGATGGTTGCTCATACGGGCGGATTTGCCCCACAAACCAAGGCATCTCCATTGATGCGTTACTTGGCTGCGGATACGTTTCTTGGGATTCCTGTCGCGATCTTTGTTTGGGCCTTTGTCTCAATAGTGGTTGCAGTTGTTTTGACCAGAACCGGGTTTGGCAAGTCCATCTATGCAGTTGGTGTAAAGGAGGCCGCAGCCTATCTTTCTGGTATTCGTACCCGTCGTGTCATCACCGGATCATTTGTTGCCTCGTCCCTATGTGCTGCGACAGCAGGCATTCTTTTGGCGGGATATTCTGCCAAGGCCTATCAGGACATGGGAACTCCATATCTCTTGCCCGCCATTGCGGCGGTTGTTTTGGGCGGGACCCATATTTTGGGCGGGCATGGTCGCTATCTTGGAACTCTGATTGGTGCAGTCCTGATCGTGTTTTTGAACTCGGTCCTGTCAATAATGCAAATGCCAGAGTCCTACCGCCAAATCATCTATGGCGTGGTCATTATCACGATGTTGCTTGTGTATGGACGTAGCAAAAGAGGGTGAGACGCCCCTTTGCGGCATGTCGCTTTCGAAGTCATATGTTGAGGGCAATGGGAGCTTGGACTTTCAAAATCATGGGCGGGGTCACGCGGACTATAGTGAGAAAGAACAGAAAACGGGGATGAGATGAAAACAATTCCAGCGCACTTAGACATTCGAGATGACCGATTTTTGCGTTTGGTTCATCCGACTGCTCCGCTGAACAAAGTTGCCGAAGGGTTCGTTTGGACAGAAGGACCAGTGTGGTTTGGCGATCATGAGTGCTTGCTGTTTTCCGACATACCTTCGCAACGCCTTATGAGATGGAGCACTGCGCATGGCGTCACGCTATTTCGTGACCGGTCGGGTTTTAACAACGGCAATACGCGCGATCTAAATGGCCGACTGCTTGGCTGTCGCCACGGGACACGGGATGTTGTGCGAACAGAATACAATGGCAGTTTAACGGTGCTTGCCTCCTCTTTCGATGGCAAGCGACTGAATTCTCCCAACGACTTGGTTGTGTCATCGGACGGGGCTATTTGGTTCACGGATCCGACCTATGGAATACTGTCAAATTTTGAAGGCTATGAAGCAGAGCCAGAACAAGACGCACGTCATGTATTCCGAATTGATCCTGTTACCGGGCAGGTGGCCCCTGTTGTTTCAGACTTCGTGCAGCCCAATGGACTGGCCTTTTCACGGGATGAAAAGCGGCTGTATATTGCCGAGAGCGGCGCAAGCCACGACGTCAGTGTCCCACGCGTCATCCGGCAATTTGACGTTGATGGCGCGTCCCTTGTGGATCGCGGGGTTTTCGCCACCATCGACTGCGGTTTTCCTGACGGGTTTCGTTTGGATGTGGCTGGAAATCTTTGGTCCTCCGCCGCCGATGGTGTGCATTGTTTTGCGCCAAACGGCACATTGCTTGGCAAAATCTTGGTGCCTGAAACGGTGTCCAACCTTTGCTTTGGTGGTAGCACTGGGCACAATATGTTCATCACCGCGACCACATCCGTCTACCAAATCTTTGTGAACCGAAAGGGTCTGGACCATTAGAAGGCGTTCACCAAACGCCCGCAGTATCAGGCAAGGTGCCTTGCGGAGGTATTGGATATGTTTGGTAAAAAATAGTGGGGTAGGGTAAGCGAGGCAATCGTCTTACAGCCAGAGGTGCAAATCTCAGGCGAGGTCACAGTGGGTTGAAAGCGGTTCGCAACGTCAACACACAAAAGTGCTATCGTTCAAGGCTGGCCATCAACTGATGAAACTTTTCGCCTTGTATGGCGATATGGTTGCGAAGAACCTGGGCTGAATTCTCTTGATCGCCGTCTCTGAGAAACTGCAAAATCTCAGTGTGTTCTTGCATGGACTGCTTCAATCTCCCGCGAAATCGCAGTTGAATACGGCGGTATGCTCTGAGACGGCTCTGCAATCTTAGCGCTTGTTTCTCTAGATAGGTATTGGCCGCACCTCGGTATATTATCTGATGAAAGATTTCATTTTCAGCGTAATAGCGATCGTGGTCTTCATCTTGGATTGCTTGCTGGCAGCGCTCGTTAGCAGCCGCCAAGGCCTCCAAGCTCTGATCGCTCATGCGTGTGGCGGCCAAGCGTCCGCAAATGGCCTCAATTTCGGCCATGGTTTCAAACATTTCCATTAGCTCGACGGGGCCGGGCTGACGGATGAAAACACCGCGTCGGGGAATTTGCTCGGCAAGACCTGATGCCACCAAAACCTGTAGCGCCTCGCGAATGGGGGTGCGGGACACGTTGAATTGCTCGGCAAGTTTCAGTTCGTCCAACCGGTCTCCGTCTTGAAACTTCCCGGCAAAAACGAGCTGTTCAAGCTGGTCTGCAATTTGGTCTGTGCGTCTGATTTCCATGGCTAATTGCTATCATGGCGCGGCCTTGAAATGCAATGCTGCATTTCTTGTATACAATATCGTTGACTTGTTATGCGATGCGTGTGACGCTCTCGCTTAATGTCAGCGAAAAGTTGATTTACACCCAGGGAGGGAACTATGAAATTTGCAAAGCTTACGGCAACGGCTATGGCTGCATGTCTGGCGATTGGATCGGCAGCAAGCGCCGAGACACTGCGCCTGTCGCACCAATGGTCAAACAAAGATGTTCGTCACCAAGTCGCCCAAATGGTGGCCGATGAAGTCGCAGCAGCAGATGTTGATCTTGAAATTCAAATTTTTGGATCCAAATCCCTTTTCAAACCGCGCGAGCAATATCGCCCACTAAGCCGTGGTCAGCTCGACATGACTGTTCTGCCGCTTAGTTACGCCGGTGGCCAACAGCCCGCCTACAACCTGACGCTTATGCCCGGGATGGTCAAAAATCACGACCACGCCGCCCGGCTCAGCGACTCGCCATTCATGGCCGCGCTCGAAGAGAAAATGGCCGACGATGATGTTATCGTACTGGTCCACGGCTATCTTGCCGGTGGTTTCGTCGGCAAAGACAAGTGCATCACGTCGCCGGATGACGTGAAGGGCCTGCAAACCCGTGCGGCGGGCAAGGCGTTCGAACAGATGCTAGCCGGTGCCGGTGCGTCGATCGCGTCGATGGCGTCATCCGAGATCTACAACGCAATGCAGACCGGTGTTCTGACGGCTGCAAATACGTCGTCGTCCTCGTTTGTGTCCTACCGAATTTATGAGCAGGTTAGCTGCTATACTCCGGCGGGCGACGTGGCCCTTTGGTTCATGTATCAGCCACTTTTGATGAACAAATCCAAGTTTGATGGGTTAAATGCGGATCAGCAAAAAGCCCTGATGGATGCCTCCGCCAAGGCCCAGGCCTTCTATCTTGAAGAAGCCAAAAAGCAAGATGCCGCCTCGGAGCAGGTTTTCCGCGATGCAGGTGTCGAAATTGCTGAGATGACAGCAGAAGACTTTGAGGCGTGGCGCGCGCTGGCACAGGAAACCTCCTATGCCAAATTCGTGTCCGAAGTTGAAGGCGGTCAGGAACTGCTGGATATGGCGCTTTCCGTCGAATAATTCGACAGTCAGAAGGGCCGCTCCACGATGCATGCGGCCCTTCGTTTTTCTACACTTCCGAGGATACTGTTATGGCGGGCCAAGGCTCCGCTGCGATTGCCCAGACCGGGAATAACCCGTTTCTGCGGCTCGTGGCTGCACTTTCTACACTTGCGGGCTGGTGCTCGGCTGCGATGATTGTCGCGGCTGTTGCGATCACCTGCCAAATGATTTTTATCCGCTTTGTCTTAAACGGCTCAACGGTTTGGCAAACAGAGGCGGTCATCTACCTTGCGATCGGTGCCACATTGATCGGATTGCCCTACGTTCAGCGGTTGCGGGGCCACGTAAATGTCGACCTCATTCCTCTGGCGCTTTCGCGGCGTGGTCGTTTTGTGATGTCGATGTTCACCCTGTCGCTGTCCATCGTGATGGTTGCGATCATGCTCTGGTATTCCTTTGAGTTTTGGCACCTCACATGGGAGCGCAATTGGAAATCCGATACGGTTTGGGGCGTCCGCCTTTGGATTCCGTATCTGGCTTTACCTGTGGGGTTCGCGCTCTTTCTGTTGCAACTCGTTGCGGACATGGCCGCAATCCTTCTGAAAATTGAAAAGCCGTTTGGCATAGAGGAGGTGTAATGGATCCGCTCATTCTTGGCGCGATTGTCGCCATCTGCACTATCTTGGTTCTGTTCTCCGGCGTCTCTGTTGCCCTTGGCCTGTTGATCGTCTCAACCGTGTTCATCATGATCTTTGACGGGGTGCGGTCGCTTGAACTTTTGCCGGAAATCCTTTTCGGCAAGCTCGATAACTTTGCGCTTTTGTCGATCCCTATGTTTATCATTATGGGATCGTCCATCGCCTCAACCCGCGCCGGTGCCGATCTCTACGAGGCGCTGGAACGCTGGTTGACGCGTGTGCCAGGCGGGCTGGTTATTTCCAATCTTGGGGCCTGTGCGTTGTTTGCCGCCATGTCAGGCTCTAGCCCGGCGACCTGTGCGGCAATCGGCAAGATGGGCATCCCAGAGATGCGCAAACGTGGCTATCCCGATGGCGTCGCGGCCGGGTCAATTGCGGCTGGTGGCACATTGGGCATCTTGATCCCGCCCTCTGTCACCATGATTGTTTACGGGATCGCCACAGAGCAATCTATTGGCCGTCTGTTTCTTGCCGGAGTGTTGCCAGGTCTGATGTTGGTCGGCTTGTTCATGGCTTGGTCGCTCTATGCAACTTGGCGGTCTGGTGATCAGCAGTTGCTGGCTCAGGGGAACTATACTTGGAAAGAAAAATTCGAAATCCTGCCGCGCGTTCTCCCCTTTCTGCTGATCATTGTGGGGGTACTTTATGCCATGTATGGCGGCGTTGCGACCCCATCGGAAACTGCGGCTGTGGGCGCTTTGCTTTGCTTGTTGATTGCCATGGTGATCTACAAACTTTGGAACCCGCGTGACCTTTGGACAGTCTTGCGTGACAGCACCAAAGAAAGCGTGATGATCCTGTTCATCATCGCGGCTGCGGGGGTGTTCTCCTACATGCTGTCCAGCCTGTTTATCACACAATCCATCGCTGCGTGGATTGGGACGCTGGATGTCAACCCTTGGGTTTTGATGGCGGCGGTCAACGTGTTTCTTCTGATTGCGGGTTTCTTCCTGCCGCCGGTTGCGGTGATCTTGATGGCGGCACCGATCCTCTTGCCGATCATCACGACCGCCGGCTTTGATCCGATCTGGTTTGCAGTTGTGCTGACCATCAACATGGAAATCGGCTTGATTTCCCCGCCTGTTGGCCTGAACCTATATGTGATCAACGGCATTGCACCGGACATTTCACTAAAGACTATCCTGACCGGATCGTTGCCCTTTGTGGCCTGTATGGTGATCGCGATCATTCTACTGTGCCTCTTTCCGGGCCTTGCCACATGGTTACCAAATGCTGTGATGGGAGTCGCGATATGAGCTATCTTGGTGGTCTGTTTTCCACGGTCTTTGAACGTCGTTTTGCGCGCTCGGTCTCTACTGACGCACAAGGGCTTGGCATAGAAGAACTGTGCCTTGCGCTGCTCGGTGCTCAGGGTGAAATATCAGGCCAAGCCCATGCGGGTCTGATATTTGACAAATACGCAAGCGCTTCGAGCGACGAAAAACAGCGGTTTTTCGAGTTCATGCTAAGCGAGCTTGAAATCGACCCCGTTGAAGTTGTCGAGTGTTTGAAGACGTACAAAGAGATACCGTCCAAGAAAAGTTACCGCGCCTATGCGCGTGCGAGCGAGCCAAGACGGCAGGAATTGCTGCGTAGGCTCAATCGACTTCCTGGCGGAACCCAGCGTCTTGTCGCCATGCGAAAAGATATTTTGAAAATGATGCGTAAGGACAAAAAGCTAGAACCGCTGGACGTGGATTTTCAGCACCTCTTTGCCTCTTGGTTCAATCGGGGCTTTTTGGACCTGCGCCCAATCAATTGGTCCAGTCCGGCAGAAATTTTGGAAAAGATCATCGCCTATGAGGCGGTGCATGCCATCGACAGCTGGGAAGATCTGCGCCGGCGTCTGCAACCGACGGACAGACGGTGTTTTGGTTTTTTCCACCCCGCCATGCCGGATGAGCCATTGATTTTTGTTGAGGTCGCGCTGACCAAAGGCATCCCAGACTCAATTCAGACTCTGTTGGCCTCTGGGCGCGATCCCATCGACGCCGAAGACGCAGATACGGCTGTCTTTTACTCGATATCAAATTGTCAGCCCGGCCTTGCGGGGATATCATTTGGCAATTCCTTGATCAAACAGGTCGCCGCGGATCTGTCGCATGACCTGTCGGGGTTGCAAACATTCGTCACGCTGTCGCCGATTCCAGGCCTGTCCAAATGGTTGGCGAAAACCACCAACACGGCGCTACAGGCGGCATCGGTCCAAGTGCAAGCCGCCCATTATCTGCTCGAAGCAAAACGGGACGACAAACTGCCGGTTGACCCCGTGGCCCGTTTCCACCTTGGCAATGGGGCTGCAATTCACGCGGTTCATGCCGACGCGGATACCTCGGACAACGGAATGGCGCAGTCTGCTGGGGCCATGGTCAACTATCTCTATGAGATGTCTCAAGTCACAACCAACCACGAACAATTTGTGACAGAAAAAACTGTCGCAGCATCGAAAGCAGTGCGCGCACTCAGCGCGTCAGTTTCGTAAGAACCTAAGGAAACAGGTCATGCCAAACCCGCTCTATGATACGCTCTTCGGGCAACATGCGACCAGTGACGCCGTCTTTTTGCAGCTCCCCAAAGGGGCGACGCTTAGCTACCGAAACTTTCTTGAACTGGCGGCTCAATTTGCGGGGCAATTCACAAAATTTGGGCTGCAACCGGGCGATCGCGTTGCGGTACAAGTCGAAAAGTCACCTCAAGCTCTGGCTGTTTATGCCGCCTGTACCCAAGCTGGGTTGATCTTTTTACCGCTCAATACCGCCTACACCGCTGATGAGGTTGCCTATTTTGTGGAGAATAGCGGTGCGGGCATTCTGCTCTGTGATGACCGCAAAAAAGACGTCTTGAATCCGATTGCAAATCGCTGTGACGCGCGGCTCGAAACTCTGAATGCGGATGGCTCGGGAAGCTTTACCCATCAGGCGGCTTCTCAACCGACGACCTATCCGACGGTGTCGCGCGATCTGGATGACCTTGCCGCATTTCTCTATACATCGGGAACGACCGGGCGCTCGAAAGGGGCGATGCTAAGCCAGGGGAACCTGTTGTCCAATGCGCAGACCCTGAAAGATGAGTGGCGCTTTTCCTCTGATGACGTGCTGCTGCACGCTTTGCCGATTTTCCACACCCATGGGCTGTTTGTCGCCAGCAATGTGACGCTTCTGGCGGGGGGGCAAATAATTTTCCTTCCGAAGTTCGACTTGGACCAGATGATCGCCGATATGCCCCGCGCCACGGCGATGATGGGCGTGCCGACGTTTTATACCCGCCTGCTGGGCGATGCGCGGTTTTCCAAGGATTTGGCGGCGCATATGCGCCTCTTTGTGTCGGGCAGCGCGCCTTTGCTGGCCGAAACTCATGTACAGTTCGAACACCGTACCGGGCACCGAATTCTGGAACGCTACGGCATGACAGAAACCAATATGAACACCTCTAATCCCTATGATGGCGAACGCCGGGCAGGGACGGTGGGCCTACCTTTGCCGGGGGTCGAATTGAAAATTACCGACAGCCAGACCGGCGAGCCCCTACAACAGGGCGAAATCGGTGAAATCGAAGTGCGCGGCCCCAACGTGTTCCAAGGCTATTGGCAGATGCCAGAGAAAACCGCCGAAGAGTTGCGCCCGGATGGGTTCTTTATCACCGGTGATCTCGGGCAGATCGATGCGGATGGCTATGTTAGTATCGTCGGCCGCAATAAAGACCTGATTATCTCAGGCGGGTACAATATCTATCCGAAGGAGATTGAGCTGTTGCTGGATGAACAGCCGGGCGTCTTAGAAAGCGCCGTCATTGGCGTACCCCATGGTGATTTTGGTGAAAGTGTTGTCGGGGTGTTGGTGGCAAAACCCGACCACGACCTTGATCTTGAACAGATTGCTGCCAGCATCGGGACATCATTGGCACGGTTTAAGCAGCCTCAAAAACTGATGGTTCTACCGGAACTTCCGCGCAACACGATGGGCAAAGTCCAAAAGAAAGCCCTTAGGGAAACGTTTGCAACGACGTTCAGCTGACCGCTTGTCGGAATGACGGCAAGGTCGCCAGCCGAAGTTTTGAGCCTCCCGCGGGATAGTTTGAAGCGACTTTTCAACGGTTCTTAGGGCCGGCTTGATCCGTATGAGGACATCAAGTCGGCTGGCCCCTCCTCCTCTCAGACCTTCGAGTTGCCACAGCTTTGAGGTGAGCGACTTACCGATGTCAGTCATCGTTCTCATTCTGGGCGGCAATCTCACGTCATGGCGATAGATCATTTCACTTGGATTGGTTTTGGGGGCAACACCAAGAGCAGGAAG
This sequence comes from Pelagimonas sp., assembly GCF_058892305.1. NCBI lineage: Bacteria > Pseudomonadati > Pseudomonadota > Alphaproteobacteria > Rhodobacterales > Roseobacteraceae > Pelagimonas > Pelagimonas sp. Next base: position 45,386 of record NZ_JBZXVN010000057.1, on the reverse strand, counting down.
ATCGTTCTCGAAGCGCTGCCTGCGGATGGAGTTTAATACGACGACACAGCGGGTTGTACCTGAGCCCAGAGGACCTTGGCGTCGCTCTCAAATAGTCAGGCGAGGGTATCGGTCGATCGTAGGCGACCCGTCGCAAGGCCCATGTGATCAATCTGTCACCTTTGCCCCCTCGCGCCTGCACAAAACATGCACATCATATGCGCAAGGTCTAAGCCGCCCTTCGTGTCACCTATGGGGTGGATTGTATATGTAGGAGAGAGTGATGCTCAAATCCCCCGGTCGCCGGTTCATTATTGTCGGCATTCTTGTTTTATTGATGTTCATCCCGCTGTTCTTCGCAGCCGAGGTGATCAATTCACGCAAATTCTATTCCCAAGACACCATTCGCAATGTCGGTATGGAATGGGGCGGGCAACAGACCCTATCGGGACCGTTTTTGGTTATCCCGGTAGAGCGCGAGGTCACAACGTTGAAATCACGCCCCAAGATTGACCCCGACACCGGGTTGGTGATGACCCACGCGGACACCGGCGAAGAGCTTAAGGTGCGCTATGAGGAAACGGTGATCAAATCCGGGCCAAGCGTCTATTTGTTGCCGCGCAAGTTTGATGCCGATTTGGCAACCCAAACCCAGATGCGGGCGCGCGGGATTTTTCAGGTCCCGGTTTATACGGCACAGGTGGGCATGGCGTTTGATTTCGACACAAGCGCCGCCGAACCATTGCTTGCCAGCAATGAGACCCTGTTGTGGGACAAGGCGCGGATCGAGGTCGAGGTTTCCAACAACAAAGCGTTGCGCGGCAAGGCCGAGATGTTGGCGGAGGGTGAGTCCTTGCCTATGGCCCCAATGGCCGGGCGGCACGGGTTCACGGCCACCACGGGCGACCCGCGTGGGCGTGGTGAATACAATCTGGCGCTGGGCCTAAACGGGGCGCAAAGCCTTATGGTGACGCCGGTTGGGCTAACCAGTCAGATCAGCATGACAAGCGATTGGCCACACCCGTCGTTTAGCGGCGCGTTTTTGCCCGATGGCCATGAGGTGAGCGAAAGTGGCTTTACCGCGAATTGGACAATCCCACATCTGGCGCGGCCTTTGCCGCAGGCGGGGCGCGAAGACGTGGCCGCCTCGGCGCGGCAGGTGTCGGGCTTTGGGGTGCGTTTGATCGAGCCGAATGATTTCTACCAAAAGGCCTATCGCGCTGCCAACTATGGCATCTTGTTCATTGCGCTGACCTTTTTGACGATCCTGTTGATCGAACGCGGCGCGGGCAAGCCGGTACATGCGGTGCAATACATTTTGGTCGGCCTGACCCAATCGGTCTTTGTGCTATTGATGGTGGCCTATGCGGAACAGATCGGCTTTGCCGCGGCCTATGCGGTGTCTGCGGGGGCGGTGATCGCGTTGTTGACGATGTTTGGGTTTATGGCGCTGAAACTGGGGCGGCGGGCCTTGGTTTTGGGCGCAGTATTGGTTGTGGTCTATGCGGTGCTTTACCTGATTTTGGATAGCGCGGATTACGCTTTGTTGGCCGGATCGACCTTGGCGTTCTGTGCGATTGCGTTGACGATGTTTGCCACTCGAAATGAGGATTGGTTTGGCCCCGAAAAGGAAAAAGGCCCCGGTTTGATGACGCGGATGTTTGGCCCGACGCGGCCCGTTGCTCCAGTCACACCACCAGTCACTCCGGCGGTTGGGCCTCCGAGCACGGGCCAAACCCCGCCTAAGGACCCGCCCAAGGACAGGTAAACCCCCATGGGCGAAGTTGCGCGCTTTTGCTATACTTATAGCGGAGCGCGCGACACCCTTTGAAAGGACTTCGCCATGGCAAAAGCCTCGACAAAACCCCAAGCCGAGAAGACAAAACCGGAATCGGTTCGATCAGCCTATCAGCCCTATTTGGATGGTGATCCACGCACACGCGGGCCGGTTGAGATGCCGGACTTGGATGGGCTGATGTTGTCTGTTCAAAGCAGCGACCGCAGCGGGGCGCTTGATGATTTCGATTTGGCCGATGCGCCCGCCCCTGTCGATGTCAAAGCCCTTAACCGTCACCTGATCAGCTGCACCGCCTTTACCCGAGATATCAAGGGCAATGTCAGCTTCTTTTCCTCGCTGTTCAAGGCCGAGGCTGAGGGCAAGCAGGTTGGCGTGGTGCAGGAAGCGAAGGTGTTTTACGTTAAGGCGGATAGCAAGGGCGTGGCGGTTGAGCATGGCGTCGCGGTGCGGTTGCAGGTTGATGCGTCTGAGTTTAGCGCCGAGGCCAATGTCTCGATCCCCAATATCGCCGCGGAAGCCCAGCTTGGCATGAGCGAGGCGCAGATGGAGATTAGCGTACGTGGGTTTTCCGGGTTTTTGGGCGATCTGTTGCCCGCGCCCGATACCGTCAATTTGACAAGCTATGCTGCCTATATGGAGGCGTTCCAGAAGATACAGAAACACGTCTTTTGCGAAGAAAACGCCGAGTATCTGGTGCCGGTGGTATTGGGCAAACACCAGCCGGTTGAAGATTTAGCATCTTAGCGAAAGGGCCCCGGTTTGCGCCGGGGCCTTTTGGGTCTATTCCACGGTGATGGTGATCACTTCCGATACGATGGGCGTGCTATGGGGCACATGTCCGGCGTCGCCCATGACCAATTGCAGCGTGTGCATGCCGGGAGAGAGATCAAGCGTGACCTCGGTTTGCCCGCCGCCGAAATGGCGGTGATGGTCATCCGAGGGCAGGCCCATCATCATTTCCTCTTTGCCATCTTCGCCCATGCCAAGCGGCGGGCGATCAATCAAAAGATGGTGGTGACCGGTGTTTTCTTGTTCGACACCAGCGGGCGCAACGCCCATCCCCGAGAGACCAAAGATCACAATCACCGGATTGGTCACCGTGTCACCATCGGACATATTGGCGAAATAGACATAGGCCCCGTCGGGTGCAGGGGTTTCGCCACCCTCGGCCCAAAGCGGCGAAGAGAGCATCAATGACGTGGCAACAAGCGCAGTTCGAAAAAACATGTTTGGCTCCAGTTTGATGAAATCGAATAAGGTGAGCGTAGCATGACTCTTTTGTTTCCCTAACGTCAATTTTGCGGGCTTGCGTGTGACCGGGCTTTGGTGTTTTCAGAACGGGCTACGTGCGCGGCCTCTTGGCCGGGTCGGTTTTGCGCAGGTCATTTCTGAAATGGGGCCACGATGATTTTCACCACAATCCTACTTGGCCTGCTGCCGTCGTTTTTGATGGTTATCCTTGGTGGTTTGCTGCGCAATCGGCTAAGCGAGAATGCTTGGCAGGGGTTGGACAAGCTCAACTTTGAAATCCTGTTTCCGGCGCTGATCTTTGTTGCGGCCTCGGGGCGGCCGATTGCGGTGGCGGATGTGTTGCGCATCGCCCCAGCGGTTTGGGCGATTTTGGCGGCGGGCATGGCGCTTGGCTATTTGGCGCGCCGCTATGGGCCCGAACGGTTCTTGGATTTCGCCGGCGGCTGGCAAACCGCGTGGCGGTTCAACACGGCCATGGGGTTTATCGCCGTGGCGGTTTTGCCGGGGGCGGATTTGGGGATTTTGGCGGTCGCCGTGGGCATGGCGATCCCGATGGCGAATTTAATGGCGGTGACGGCCCTGTCGCGCGGCGGCAGTTTGGGGTTGGGCGCGACGTTGAAAAAGATCGCGGTGAACCCGTTTCTGTTGGCCTCGGTCTCGGGGGTTTTGGTTGGTCTGTCGGGGCTGAAAATCCCGGCCCCGGTTTTGGCCCCGGTCGAGATGTTGTCGGCAGCGGCGATCCCGGTGGCGTTGATTTCCATTGGCGCAACGATGGATTGGCGCGCCTTGGCGCGGTTGGATCGGTTCAGCGCGATCTTGTGCGGTGTGAAATTGATCGCCCTTCCGGCGCTGACCTTTGCGGCCTGTGCCGCTTTGTCGGTTGAGACTAGCCTTATGGGTGTTTTGGTGATCTTTGCCGCACTGCCAACGGCGTCGGCGGCGCATGTTTTGGCGGCCGGGTTTGGCGCGGATCGCCGGTTGGTGGCGACATTGATCGCGCAAAGCACCTTGCTGGCGGCGCTGACCCTGCCATTATGGATCGCGGTTGTGATGCTTGCGGAGTAGGTGCATGCGCGGTTTGGTTCTGGTGGTGTTGTTTTGGTGCAGTGCGGCGGCGGTGGCGGCGGCGGATGACCGGATGGAGCGGCTGCGCAATGGTCAGGCGCTGGAGTGGATCGAGGCAACCGGCCATTGGGACGTGACCTTTTCGGATCGTCAGATGGTGATGATCTGCAAGACATGCGAGGGGATGGTTGAGGTCGTGTTGGATGTGGTCCCCTTGCCGCTTGAAACGCGTCGGGCGGAATGGACAGGCAGGTTCCTTGCCGAACGAATGCTCTTTTGTTCAAAACTTGTCCAAGAAGGTGGACGATGTTTAGGGACAAGGGACGCCAGATATCGAGGAGAGGCACTTCAAGGTTTTCGCTCATCACACTTGGACAAAGATATCAGAACCACTGAGATCGTTTTTTTCAATTGGGATATGTTTCATGGGCCCGAAGTTTTGAGAGCGAGCATTGCCACCAAAGACGGCCAAGGACCACAAGGGACAATGGATTTGATGCTTTCGGCAATGGCCCAGCTGACCCATTATTGGTGAAGTTATGAAGCGTTTAAACTGGCGTGGGTTGCTTATTTTGTTGCTTGGCGTGGTTGCGCCGTTGGCGATCCTTGTGTTCGATCCTGAGCAACAAACGCAGGGAAACATCTCCCGTGCCGTGGTTTACTACTCTTTTTTAGTTGGGTTTCTTATCTGGGCTTGGTGTAAACGCTGATCACTAGCTGCGATCACGTCGATAGTGGCGTTTGACCATCTGCCGAAGCAGGATTTCGACATTGTCGAGCTCAAAGGCCAATTCGTGATCCAAGAGATCAAATAGACGGGTGCCGCCGCCAAGCAAGATTGGGATTTCGGTGAGGATCATCTCGTCGATCAGATCGGCATCCAGAAACCGGCGGATTGTGGCACCGCCATCTATATAGAGGTTCTTGTGGCCAAGCGCGTCGGCCTTTTCCACGATGTCAGCGGGTTTGCCGCGCATCAGGGTGACGTGATCCTCAAACCCCTTGGGCACGTCGCTTAGGGTGCGGCTAAGGACAATCCCCGGTTTGGGATAGGGCCAGCCGATGCCGAAGCCCTGAACCGCCTCAAATGTTGTGCGCCCCATCACCACCGCATCAATCTGCGTCATGAAATCGGCAAAACCCAAATCATCGCCGTCCGGGTTGGGCACGCGGCTTAGCCACTCAAGCCCGCCGTTGCGATCAGCGATATAGCCATCAAGACTTGTGGCGATGTAAACGGTGTTGGTCATGGCGGTGCTCATAAGTGACGTTAGGGTCAGTGTAGCAAAGCGACCGGCAGGTAAAAGCCCAGTCTTGCCCGTTTCCAGAACAAAAACAGAGACCAATAAAACCCCGATATTGTCGCGGGCCTGCCCCAGTCCTGCCCGATTGTCCCGGCAAAACTCATCACAAGAATTAGATGAAGAGGGACCCGAGCATGGATCGCCTGACGGAAATGGAAGCGTTCGCCACAGTGGTGGATCAGGGTGGCTTTACCGATGCCGCCAAGAAGATGGGGATTTCAAAATCCGCTGTCTCAAAACACGTGTCATCACTAGAAGCGCGCCTTGGCGCACGGCTTTTGAACCGCACCACACGCCGGGTAAGCCCGACCGAGATTGGTCTTGCTTATTATGACCGGGCGCGCCGGGTTTTGAACGATGCAGGTGAGGCGGATGCCCTTGTCACGTCGATGCAAAGCGCGCCGTCTGGCTTGTTGCGCATTTCGGTAGCCACCGATTTTGGTGTGAACCACCTGAGCCCGCAATTGGGCGATTTCCTTGCCGAATTCCCCGATATTACGGTGAATATGGTGCTTAATAACCGCTATGTTGAGCTAATCTCGGAAGGGTTTGACATGGCGATCCGCATTGGGGAGCTCGAAGACAGCACCCTGCGGGCCCGCAAGCTTACCGAAACAAGCAAGCGCATGATCGCCTCGCCCAAGTATTTTGAGCAATATGGCCGTCCGCAGCGCATTGACGATCTTAACGAACACAAGCTTTTGCATTATTCGAACCAGTCTTCGGGCAATGTTTGGAAGCTGACCGCGCCATCGGGTGAAAAACGCCAAGTGCGCACCGCCGGTTGGTTGACGGTGAATGACGGGCAGTCGCTCTTGAACGCCTGTGTTGCCGGTCTCGGCATCGCCTACCTGCCGTCTTATTTGTATCACGAAGCCATGGAGCAAGGGTTGGTCGAGGATGCGATCCCCGATCTGCCGCAGGAAACCCAAGGCATCTATGCGGTCTACCCGCCCGGCCGCTTTACCCAGCCCAAAGTGCGCGCCTTTATCGACTATCTGGTGCATGCCTTTGCGGAAAAAGGCCCGAACGCCTGGTGATCGGCCCCTTTAACCTTCTTCCATAGCCCGTTGGATCGGGCCACCTTTTGCCCGGGCCATTTGGTCCGGGTTTTTCCGTTTCCTATAGGTTCGAGCCGGGTGGAACCCACCCGACCCTTTGTAAATGTGTTGCGCGTTGACGTGTCAGGACCGTTTGTCAAACCACATCCGGGACAACAGCCCGTCGCGGCGCACAAATTGGTGATAGAGCGCGGCACCAACATGGCCAAGGATGGTGAGACCTAGCAGGGTGGCAAGGATTCCATGCGCGGCACGGGGCGGGAAGGCCGAGAAATCAGCGGGCAGTGGCGCACCAGAACCGCCAAACACGATGTCAGGCAGGCCAGCCATCAGGGAAATACCAATGCCGGACGCAACCATGCCAAACACCAAGGCATAAAGCCCCCAATGCGCGGCTTGTCCCAATTTGTTGAGCGTGGCGTTGCCGATATCGGCGTGGGGTGGTTTGGTCGTGAACAACCGGGTGCCGAGGCGGATGAGCATCAAAACCCCAATCACCATGCCCAATGACATGTGCATTCTTAGGGAAAACAATTTGGCCGGGTCGGTGTTGGCGGTTTGGGCCAAGACACGGCCGCCCATAACCAGTCCGACAATAACCATAAGGGCGAGGATCCAATGCAGGGCGACAAGTAGCGGGTGATAACGAGTCATGAGGGTCTCCAATCTGTCTAATTGAGTTATAGATTGCATTGGCAACTGTTGCAAATGCAAATGTTGCACGTATGTTGTACGCCAAATAGGAGGTGGCCATGACTTTGCAAGACGAAACGCGCGCCGTTCGGTTGTCTAGCTTTGGCTGGATGGCGCAGAGATTGGTGGCTAACCTGGACCGGCAGATGGCCGCGGAGTTGGAAGACCTCGGGCTGACCATGGCGAAATTTCCGTTGATCATGATGGTGAGCGAGCTTGGACCCGTGACGCAAGCCGACATTGCCCGCCGGTTCAGCCGACCGGCCTATGCAATCAGCCGCAGCCTTGATGATCTTGTCAAAGATGGTTTGCTTGAGCGCCGACCTCATCCGACATCTCGGCGCGCCCATGAGATTGTCGCGACACCAAAGGGGCAAGCTTTGGCTCCGAAATTGCATGCTATCGTGCGGCGGGTGAATGCGCGGGTTTTGTCGCCGCTCTCGCCGGAGGAACAGCAACAGATCACCCTATTGATGGAAAAACTGATCCCGAACGAAGACCGCTATTAGCCCTATTCGGTGGAGATCAGCACTGCTTCGATGCGACGATTGGCTTCGCGGCCTTCGGGGGTGAGGTTGCTGGCCACAGGGGACAAATACCCAACGCCATTCGCGCCGATTTGATCGGCTGGAATGTTGTGGCGGTTGCGCAGATAGGTCACCGCCGCAGAGGCGCGTTTGCGCGACAATGCTTGGTTGCCCTCAAGTGATCCAACCGCATCGGTGTGACCCACAAACAGAATGCGGCGGGTCGGGTTGGTTTTCAGGTAGTCGGCAATCGCGTCGAGTGAGGCCGCCGGACCATCGCCCAAAGACGATGACCCGGTTTGAAAGACCAGATCGGCCAGAATGGCATGGCCGTCTCGCTCCAATTGACTGGCAATATCGCTATTGGTGACAACGCTTGGCGTGATCGGTTTGGCGGTGGCTTGCACGGTGCCGCGCGCATCGCCAGCGCGGATGATTTGCACAAAACCCGCCGTCTTGTCCTTGCTTGCCAAAAGCGAAATCGCCTCGCCTTTGGGGCCGGTGGCGGCGACAAAATGGTAGTCCGTCAGGCTGACAAACATATCCGGCCCCGGAAGCACAAAGGTTTGAAAGCGAAAATCAAACCCGCCGCAGGCATCCGCGATACAGTCAAATTCAACGTCAAACCCCCCGGCCTGCAATTGATCCCGCAAAGGGGTTAGCAATTGCAGCGAGGTGAGACCGGTTGCGTCAATGCGCCAAGCCTGAACCGAAACGGCCCCCTCGATCCGGCGCGTTGGCAAACCGCCTTCTTCGGTCCACGGACCAATAGGAAGCGCATAGGCCCCATTGCGCTGTGACACCTCGCGGGTCAGCTTGGCCCCCTTGGGGAGGGCCAAATCCTGCGCCGCAAGCGGGCAGGCCCACAGCGCACAAGCTGCCGCCTTAGCGAGATTGCGCGTGATAGTCATCATTGGGGCGCATGTCTAAGGCACTTGCTACTCGGTTCGTCATGTTGAAGAAACCCGCCACATTGGCGATGTCCCAGATGTCGCGATCGGTAAATCCGGCGTCGCGGAGCGCTTGGCGATCTTGTTCCATGATCTCGGCGCTGGCTTTGGTCATCTTTTCGGCAAAGGTCAGCATGGCGAACTGGCGCTCCGACAGGTCAGCCACCCGCCAGTTCATCACCATCATTTCGCCAAGCATAGGGTCGCCGGACAACTCACGCACCGCCGCGCCATGGGCGGTCAGGCAGTAAAAGCATTTGTTGATCGAGGAAACGACCACGGCGATCAGCTCGCGCTCAAGCTTGCTTAGCCCGCTATCGGCCAGCATCAGATCGTTATACAGAGTGGTAAAAGCGTTGAGTTTGTCGATGTCAAAGGCATAGGCGCGCAAGACATTGGGCACCATGCCCAGCTTGTCCTGACAAATGTCGAAATACTTCTGGGTGTCCGCCGGAAGAGGATCGGCCATCGGCAGGTTCAGGGCGGTGGGCAAATCTTGGGTCACATGTCCTCGCTTTCGGCATCTCTGAGGATGCGGTAGTGATAATGACCAACGGTATTCAGGTTCAGCGACGCATAAAGCCCGTTGGCATGATCATTGGCTTGGGTCACAAGCGCGCCAATCCAACGCGCGCCCTTGCGTTCGGCCCAGATGGCGGCACAGCGCATCATCCACGCGCCAAGCCCCTTGCCGCGATGTTCCTCGCGGATTTCCAAGGCGTGAACCAAGGCGATCCCATCATGAATGGCGCAAAAGCCCGATCCGGCGGGGCGGTCGCTTACCCGGCCAAATAACCCGGTTTTCGGGGCGCTACAGCGCTCCATTACGTTGAGGCGTGCCGGGTCCAACCCGCCTTCGTCCCAAATCTCGTGCATAACGGCCAGTGGTTCCCAAACGGAAAAGGCCGTCACCGGAGGGAGCGCGCGGTCGGTCAGCGTGTCGATTGGGGCAAGGCGAATATTGGTGGGATCAACCGCATCATAGTCGCGCGCCAATAGGGTTTGATCAAGCAGATCATCGCCTTTGCGGATCATGAAAAGCGGGTCTTGCCCCATCAACCGCATGGCGCTTTCGGCGGCGGCCACATCATCGGGGAGCCACGGGCCGCGAATGGTCGCTGCCGACACCCGTTTTCCTCCGCCGCGCCCTTCGCGCAGCAACCAAGGGCCTGCCTCAACCAGTGCGGCGGCGGGCCATGTGCCATCAACCGCAGCAAAAAGGCGCTCAGCGGTGGGCATGTCCAAATTCGAATATGTCGTCACGCCCTGTTTATGGCGCGGCGCGGCACCACTGTCCATGATCGCGATGCGCTTTGGCCGGTTTGACGCGGAGGATTGTTCAGTCCTGCGGGAAAAGTGCCGCCAAAGCCGACATGGCCTTGTCCACTCGGCCCCCATCGGCACCGCGGATCACTATGTTGGCACCGTAAATGCCATCCTTTTGAAACGGATAGGAGCCGATGGATAGATCGGGATATTCTGCGGCCAGTTTGCCAAGCGGTTCGGCGATTTCGCCCTCGCCCCGGTAAATGCGCAAGGATTGGCTTAGCAATGGGGCACCGCCGGTCAGGTTGGGTAGAAGGCTGGCCACCATGGCCTGAAACACCGCCGGGACACCGGCCATGACATGAACGTTTTCGATGCTAAAGCCCGGTGCGATTGAGACCGGATTGTCGATCAAACACGCACCATCGGGAATGCGGGCCATGCGCAAGCGCGCGGCGTTAAGTTCGGTGCCTTGGCGGTCATAGTGGGCTTGCAACAAGGCGCGGGCGTCGTCGCGAATGTCGATGGGGACGCCAAAGGCCTTGGCCACACAATCGGCGGTGATGTCGTCGTGGGTGGGGCCAATGCCGCCCGATGTCACCACAAGATCATGGGCGGTGCGCAACGCACTGATCGCGGCGACAATGGCATCCGGATCATCGGAGACCACCCGCACCTCTTTGAGGTCAATGCCATGTTTGGTGAACTCACCGGCGAGATAGAACATATTGGCATCGCGGGTCCGCCCCGAGAGGATTTCATCCCCGATGACAAGCATGGCGGCGCTGGGATTGGTCATGGGATGACTCCTTTGTGCTTGTGGTCAAGATAGCGGGCATGGGCGTGGCTGCAAGCGCGGCTTTTCATGTGCTTTTCTTATACGGGGACGCGGGCTATTGCTGGGGCATGAAGTTTGACACGCCCCTGATCCCCGCCACGCTGATCCGCCGCTACAAACGCTTTCTTGCCGATTGCCGGCTTGAGGATGGGCGCGAGATCACCGCCCATGTGGCCAATCCCGGCTCGATGCTGGGGCTCAAGGACGAAGGGCTGCGGATCTGGCTCGAACCCAATGATGACCCCAAGCGCAAGTTGAAATTCGGCTGGCGGCTTGTCGAACATCCCGGCGGGCATTTCACCGGCGTCGATACCGGTGTGCCCAATAAAATGCTCAAGGCGGCGTTGATGGCCGGACAGGTGCCGGGGTTGACGGGTTATGATCTGGTCCGTCCCGAGGTCAAATACGGCGAAAACAGCCGGATCGATTTCCTGCTAAGTGGCGGCGGCAAACCCGATTGCTATGTCGAGGTCAAATCCGTGACCCTATCGCGCCAATCCGGTCTGGCCGAATTCCCCGATAGTGTCACAGCACGAGGCACCAAACATCTGGGCGAGCTGGCCGAGGTTGCGCAATCTGGTGGGCGGGCGGTGATGCTCTATCTGATCCAGCGCACCGATTGCACGTCGATGACGCTTGCGGCGGATATAGACACGAAATATGCCGCCGCCTTTGCCAAGGCGACAGTAAGCGGGGTTGAAACCCTTTGTTTTGATTGCAAACTTTCGCCCGGTGGAGTGGAGCTTGGCACAGCGGTGCCTTTCCGAACCCCTATCTAATAGAAAAAGAGGCGGCATTCCTGCCGCCCCTTCTTGATCTTGCTGGAGAGACTCCGGGGGTACGGGGGCTGGCCCCCGCCTCAATTGATCTGAGATCAGACTTTGAGGTTCGGAATGATCTGCTTTTTGCGGCTCATGATGCCGGGAAGGACAACGGCGTCCCCGTCAACAGTCGCCCCAAAGCTCTTTTCCGCAACGCCTTTGATCACGTCGTTAGGAACCAAAAGGGTGGCTTCTTCTTTCAGAATGTCGACAACAAACAACAACACCTGATCAACGCCATCTTCCGCCTGAACGGAGGCATAGGTTTCCATGATCGACGCTTTGCGGTCCAAGGGGATCTCGGGCGCAGTGGTTTCCAGAACGGAGACGCGGAATTTCACACCGTCGACTTCGTATTCCTTGCTGTCCATGCGGATCAGTTCGGCGTCGGAAAAGGCCGAGACGTCGGATTTTGCGGCGAACATTTCGGCGGCGTATTCGGTGACATTGATGCCCAGATCAGCCGCCAAAGCCGCAACAACGTCGCGGTCGCGATCGGTTGTGGTCGGCGAGCGGAATTCAAGCGTGTCCGAGAGGATACATGTCAGCGCCGCGCCTTTGATGTAATCGGGCATCTTGGCAACATCGTCGCCCATCAGGTCAAACATGATGGTGGCGGTGCAGGCGAGCGGACGGATGGTGATGTCGATGGGGCCTTTGGTTTCCAGACCACCAACCAGCTTGTGGTGGTCAATGATGGCCTGAACGTCGGCACCGTTGATGTTGGCGGGCAGTTCGGCAGGGTTGTTGGTGTCAACAATCACACAGGTCTGGCCGTCTTCGACATCGGAGATGATGCGTGGCTTGGGCAGGTCCCAACGGGTCAGCATCCAGGCCGCTTCGGTGTTGGGTTCACCCAACAATGCCGCTTCGGCGGAGCCGCCTTTGACTTCGTTCATGTACCACGCCCAGATGATTGGGCTGCCGGTGCTGTCGGTGTCGGGGGATTTATGGCCAAATACCAGGGTCGTCATGATGCATTCCTTGAACAAAAGGTCCTGTTTGCGCGCCTTCTAGCGCCCAGCGCGGCCCTTGTCACCCTGTACGAACTGGGGTGCGACCCTAAAGGCCTGCGCCCCAAATTTCATTGATGAAATTTGCAAATTCCGTGCACGGAATTTGGCGCTCACCTCGGCATTGGCGTTTTTAGCTTGTTGTAGTCGGACCAATCGGTGACTTCGGGGTAATACATTTGCCGCCAGCGTTTCACTTTGGGGTTCATGACCTTTTTCCACAGCGGCGGCATCATCGCGCAAACCGACATGAACGGATAGCCATAGGGCAGTTGCGGTGCCTCGGCGTCGGAATAGTTTTGCAACAAAGGAAACCGACGGTCCGGTTTGTAGTGGTGATCGGAATGGCGTTGCAAGTTGATCATCAACCAATTGGTGGCCTTATGCGCGGCGTTCCAGCTGTGATGAGGTTTCACATGTTCGTATTTGCCGTCGCCAAGGTGCAAGCGGGTTAGACCATAGTGTTCGACGTAGTTGACGACTTCAAGCTGCCAGATTGCGACGCTTGCCTGGAAGATGAACAGCAAAACCCCAAGCCATCCGCCGACGACAAAGGCGCAGAGCATCATCACAAGCTGAAGCCCCCAATAGCGCCAGAAGGGGTTGGACTTGTGATGCCAAGGCAGGTTTTTGCGGGCCAGCATATCGCGCTCGGCCTTGAAGGAAGACGTCAGGCTTTGCCACAAAACGCGCGGATAAAAGCGGTGAAACCCTTCGTTGTAGCGTGCAGTGACCGGGTCGCGCGGGGTGCCGACATAGCGGTGATGCACCAAAAGGTGTTCAGAACGGAAATGCGAGTAGAGCACCATCGCCATTAGTAGATCGCCCAGCAGGCGCTCAAACTTGTTCTTCTGGTGCATCAGCTCGTGACTATAGACAATGCCCACCGTGCCGCTCATCACGCCAACACCAAACATCACCCCAAAAACTTCCCAACCGCCAAGATGTTCGGCGCGAACGGTGTAGGCGATCAGCCCCATCATCGTCAGGAATTGCAGCGGCACCCAAATTTGGGTGAGCAGTTTGTACCAGTAAAGCTGATCCTCGGTGGTTTCCAAATCGGCGTTTTCGGTGTTGAGCCCGACCAGCAAGTCAATTGCCGAAAACAGGTACCATGTGACAAGCGGTGTGATCACCACCCACCAGCCGCCCAAAAGCGCCCCGGTCCAGACCAAGGGTATGAGGATAAAGGACAAAAAGAACGGCAAGGCCGATGTGAATTTGGCGATTTTTGCGGCGGGGATCATTGCTTGGGTCATGTGACGCGCTCTTGCATTTGGTTTGGCGCAGCGTGGCCCTATCGCGGCGCTAAGGCAAGGCCAAGCGCTGCGTCATTCGGTTTTGGCAAGATCATAGGCTTTGCGCATCACAGTGGGCAGGTTGTCGCGATCAAAGGTTTCCGCGTCGACAAACTCTCCGCGGGTGGGGGTGCGATCCATTGGCACAAGCGCGGTCAAAATCCGCAGGCGCAAATGGAAATGGGTAAAGGTGTGGCGGGCTTCGCCAGCAACCTCTTTCCATTCGGCGCGAATGGGTGGAGCCTCGGCTGGATCATCGCCCCATTCGGAACCGGGCCAGCCGAGCATCCCACCAAGCAAGCCCTTGTCGGGGCGGGTTTCGAGCAACCATGCACCATCAACGCGCCGGGCGAGATAGGCGAAGCCCAATCGGGTTGGCTTGCGCTTCTTCGGGGTCTTCTTGGGGAGGTCGGTTGCGGTCCCGGCCAGCCATGCGGCGCAATTGCCCCGCCAAGGGCACAACCCACAGGCAGGATTCTTGGGTGTGCAGATCGTCGCGCCCAAATCCATCACTGCCTGAGCGTAGTCACCGGGGCGCTGTTGTGGGGTCAGTTGGGCGGCATAGGCGTGAAACACCGGTTTGGCCGCGGGTAGGGCGGTATGATCGTCAAAAATCCGCGCCATCACCCGTTCGACATTGCCATCCAACACCGTTTCGCGCGCGTCAAAGGCGATCGAAGAGATCGCCGCCGCCGTATAGGGGCCGATGCCGGGCAATTTCAAAAGCGCGTCATGGTCGTTGGGAAAGCTGCCGCCATGCTCGGCGGCGACAACCCGCGCACATTTTAGCAAGTTGCGCGCACGGGCATAATAGCCAAGCCCGGCCCAAGCCGCCATGACATCCGCATCTTCGGCATTGGCGAGATCGGTGACGGTGGGCCAGCGTGCGGTGAAGGCTTCGAAATAACTTTTGACTGCAACAACAGTGGTTTGCTGCAACATGATCTCGGACATCCAGACCCGGTAAGGATCGGGATCAACCCCGGCCAAACGCGCCTTTGGCGGCACACGCCACGGCAAATCGCGGGCGTGGCGGTCGTACCATTTCAACAGGTCGTCTGATTTCGGCAAGTCACGCAATGGTGAGTTTCCTTTATTTCATCATATCGGGGCTAGCACCCATTGTCCGGACAGATACAATAGCGCCCGTCAAAGGGATTCACACTATGCCAAAGCGCAAAACAACCACATATGGCTTTGCCCGCACGTCAAACCTGCTGCAAAATCAGGTGCGCAAGGCATCCGAAAGCCGTGGTTTCGCGCAAAGCCGGGTGTTGACCCATTGGGAAGAGATCGTCGGCGAAGACGTCGCCGGCATGTCGCGACCCGTCGACATTAGCTATGGGCGGGGTGGATTCGGCGCGACGCTGTCGGTTTTGACCAACGGCGCCAATGCGCCGCTGTTGCAGATGAAACGCGAAGAAATCCGCACGCGTATCAATGCGGTCTATGGCTATAACGCCATCGCCCGTATCCGCGTGACCCAAACCGCCAAGACCGGATTTTCCGAAGGGCAGGTGGATTTCACCCACCGCAAAAAACCACAAAAACCCGCGCCAAGCCGCGAAACAATTGCCAAAGCCCAAGAGGTTACGCATGAGGTTGCTGATGACAGCCTTCGCGCGGCGCTTGAACGCTTGGCAACAAACGTCATATCGAAAAGCAACCGGGCCTGACCCGGATCGCCACCAAAGAGGAAGAGGCAAGAATGATGAACAAGATCCTTCCGGCGGGCGCAGTTGCGCTGGCCCTGATCGCAGGCGGTGCCTGGTATATGACCCAAGGGTCAACCCCCGGCACTTCTGCACTTCCTGGCGCGGCCAACGCACAGGCGTCTGATGTTGATACTTCGGCTGTGATTGAAATGGTCGAAGGCAATGCCGATGCGTCGGTTCAGGTGATTGAATATGCGTCCTTTACCTGTCCGCATTGCGCCACGTTCCATGAGAACACTTACAAGCAGCTCAAGGCCGATTATATCGACACCGGCAAGATCGGCTTTACCTTCCGCGAAGTCTATTTCGACAAGTTCGGCATGTGGGCGTCGATGATCGCACGCTGTGATGGGCCGGAGAAGTTCTTTGGCGTGACCGATCTGATGATGAAAGGTCAAAGCACCTGGGCGCGCGCCGGTTCCGAAGCGGCGATTGCCGATGAACTGCGCAAAGTGGGCCGTTTGGCCGGTATGGAAAGCGACCAGATCGAAGCCTGTCTGACCGATGGTGACAAGCTGCAAACACTGGTGGCGTGGTACCAACAGAACGTGACCGAGCACGACATCGAGTCGACGCCGTCGTTCATCATCAACGGTGAAAAGTTCTCAAACATGAGCTATGCCGATTTCAAAGCGGTTTTGGACGAGAAACTCGGCGAATGACATCAGCAGTGGTTTCGGCCCCTAACGGCCCGCTTGAAGGTGTGAAAGTCATTGAATTGGCACGCATTCTGGCTGGCCCTTGGGCTGGTCAGACCCTCGCCGATCTTGGGGCCGAGGTCATTAAAATCGAAGCCCCGGCGGGGGATGACACCCGCCAATGGGGCCCCCCCTTTATTGAGCGCGAGGATGATACCTCAGCGGCTTATTTCCATTCCTGTAACCGTGGCAAAGCCTCTGAGGTGGTCGATCTGACCTCAGAGGCGGGGCAAGCGCGGATGCGAGAGTTGGTTGCAGATGCGGATATCCTGATCGAGAATTTCAAGCTCGGTGGGCTGAAGAAATACGGTATGGACTATGAGAGCCTGTCGGCGCTCAATCCGCGGCTGATCTATTGCTCGATCACCGGATTTGGCCAAGACGGCCCCTATGCGCATCGCGCCGGGTATGACTACATCATCCAAGGCATGAGCGGTTTCATGTCGATCACCGGCGACCCGGACGGCCAGCCGCAACGCGCCGGCGTAGCCATTACCGATTTGTTTACAGGGCTTTATTCGGTATCGGGTATCCTTTCGGCGCTCTATCAACGCGAACGCACCGGCAAAGGCCAGCATATTGATATGGCGTTGCTTGATTGTGCGGTGTCGGCGATGGCGAACCAATCGTTGAACTATCTCAGCACCGGAACACCGCCGGGTCGGACCGGGAATTACCACCCGAACCTGACGCCCTATCAGGTGTTTGATTGCGCTGATGGTCATATCATTATCGCCACGGGCAATGACGGCCAATACCAACGGCTTTGTGGTTTGCTGGGGTTGGATGACATGGCAACCGACCCGGATTACCTGAAAAACGCCGACCGTGTCGCCAATCGTGATGCCATGATCGCACGGCTATCCGCGGCCACTGCGACGATGACCAAGGCAGACCTTTTGGCCGCGTGTGAAGCCCAAGGGGTTCCGGCTGGGCCGATCAATGACATGGCTGATGTCTTTGCCGACCCACAAGTTCAAGCCCGAGGACTGCAAATCAACCCCGATGGCACCCCCGGTGTGCGGAGCCCGTTCAAGTTTTCAGATGCGGATTTGGTTCTGGATCGGTCTGCTCCGAAATTGGGCAAAGCAGAAGAGTGAAGCCCCAACGCTTCTCAGTGTATCATCGGGGCGATCTGATTGGGCATTCTTATCTGTAAGAAGGTGATGCCCCGATGAGTTGTGCAAACGGGGTTTTCATCGCGACGCCGACATTTGCCGCGTTGAAACACCGGTTTAAGCGCATTTCGAAACGGAGAGACCCTGTGGTTCTCTTTGGAGGATTTGAGGTGCGAGAAGACCTTGGCGATTCTATCGAGTGCAAGGACGTCGTCATTTACGACAGTGTGATGGACATCCCTGCACACGTAGATGTGATTGGCATGATGGCAGAGCGGTATGAGCAACTCTTTCCTCACCATCTGGAAGCGTCCGGAAGATGACTTGCGCGAGGGGGATTGCCCCTCGCACCGAAGTTTAGAGGTGATCCACGACCATAACATGCTGGGCCAAGGTCTGGACTTCGTCCATCCAGCGGCTCACCAATTTAGGGTCTGACGGAGCGGCCATGACGCCAACCGGAACTTCGCGGTTCAGCACCGCTTCGACCGCCAGAGACACCGGAACCGACACCAAACGCGCCATGGCTGTGCCGCGCTCATCGCCCCAAGCATCCATCGCATAGGTTTTGTGCCAGACCGGAACACCGTCTTTTTCCGCCATAAACGACACGCACATGATTACGCGGTCGGGTTCGCCTTCGTCATAGGCGTTGTCTTTGAGCAGTTGATCGGCGATCTCGGTCAGACGCTCATCGGTCGCGGTGCCTGCTTCGGCAAAGATGTCTTTCCAAGCCTCGGACCAGCCATTCAGGCGAAGGGTGCCACGGACGAAATCTTTGATCGGCCATTTGGGATCAAAGTTGTATTCTTCCATAAACGGGATTGAATCCCGATTTGGGTAAACCTCAAAGCTTTCCGGTGTCGCCAGTGGCGCGTCATAACGGGTGATCGCATCCCAAGGTTTGGAGACGTTGAGTTCGGAAAAATGCCGAATGGAGCGTGATGGCGAGCGCAAAGCCTTGAGCACGCCAACCGGGGCCCAGCTGAACTTGTAACGAAAGGCATTGGCGATTTTAGGAACACCGCCGCAATAGGAGGTAAAGCTAATGGCATTGTCGGTGTCATAGGCCGGGGACGCTTTGTAATCAGCGACCAAAGCATGCGCCATCAGATGGTCGATGCCCGGATCAAGGCCGACTTCGTTGATCACCCGAACGCCTGCGGCACGCGCTTTGCTATCCAAATCGCGCATCACCGGCGCGATATAGGACGATGACACAAAATGCGCGCCGGTATTGATGGCCAGCTCCGCCAAAGGGACATGCCAATCACCGGGCAGCATCGAGACAACGATGTCCTCTGCCTTTAGGTCGGCCCCCAAGGCGTTGATGTCAAAGGCTCGGATGTCTTTTGTTAGATCGCCAACCGCCTCTTCGGCCTTAGCGATTGTGCGGTTCCAGACAGTCACGGGATGACCGGCTTCGATCAGGCGACGCAGGCCGGGGATGGCCGAAAGGCCGGTGCCACACCAATGGATTGTCATGTCTTAAACCTCGGGTTTGTACTGTGAATAGGTGTCAAATGCGCGGCCCCAAACGCCGCTGTTCAGATCGTCCAGCGTTTCCAGATGGGGGAGCAGTTGGCCGGCGAAATCTTCGGAAGATTCGAGGGGCAAGAGCGAGGGCAGGTTGTCGATAGCCATCACATCAAGCGGCGGCGCGTCATAGGCGCGGGTCACCGGATTGGTCCAAGTGGTTTCTAGGTCATAGACCTTGACCGGGGAAAACTCGCTTTGTGGATCGCAGGCAATGTCGCCAATCACGGCCAGACGGCGCAGATCGGTTTTGGCCGATGCGGGGACAAAGACCGGGCAGCCGGGAGCGGCGAGGATACAGTTAAAGAACAAGTCATGTTCCAAGATTTGCGGGAAGGGGCCGCCGGATGCGGTTTCGGCCATATCCCAATCGGTTGTGGCAACTCCCATCTGTTTGCAAAGATCGCGCGCGCCGGTGCCGACGCGACCCAGCGCGCCAATAACGATGGCGTTGGGTCGTTCACTGCTGGCGCGGTCAAGCGCGGCTGTCAACTCGGTTTGCAAGCTCTCGGAATTGGGCCAAGTCGAAACAGGAGGACAGGTACCGCCCTGTTTTTGCGCCGCCCACGCAAAGAGCGACACAGCCGCGCCAGCGTAGCCCGCCCAATAGCCAAAGGCGGCAACACGGCGACCGTTTTGCTCGACCAGATATTCCAGATCATAAAGCGCGCCACCGCCTGCGGCGAAACGTTGTAGCAAACGCGCGCCGGCCTCTTGACCCTTGTAGGCATGGCCAAACATGATGTGGCGATGGATCAGTGGCGTGTCGGCTTCGGGGAGTTCTTTGAGGCCAAAGATGATCGCATCCTGCGGTGCTTCGGGCCAGCTGCCCTCTTCGGCCAACTCGGCCCCAGCGGCAACAAAGGGGGCGCTTGGCATGATGCGGGTTGCGCTATCCTCAATCGTGACACGAAAGCCCTTGGCGACCAGCTTGGCGACCCCTTCCGGGGTGATGCCCACTCGTTCTTCGTTGGCGCGGCTTTCGGCGCGAATCCATAGATGGGTCATTGCCTCTCCCTCATTGCAATCACAACGGATTGGTCATTTCACACCCCTGCGTCCGGGCGCAAGAATTTTCCAAAATTCTTGTAAAATTCGTGTACGAATTTTGGGCGGTGCCCTTTAGAGGTGCGTGCGGGCAAAGGCGCGTTCCGGGGTGTCCAGATGCGGGATCGCGTTGAATTGCGTCATCACCAACCCGGTCGACATCGGCTGGACACGGTGCAGCGAGCTATTTTCGATCGATAAGCACATATGCGACAGCGCTTCGATATCGAGCCGCAGGATCAGGCGCATTGCCATGCCGATCAACCCGCCCGAGGTCACAACCAAGGCCCGTCCGTCGCCCTCGGCGATCTCATGCAGAGCGTCACGCACTCGCGCTTCGAACTCCGAAAACCGTTCTGGCACGTCTTCGATTTTGTCCTGCTGCCAATAGGTGAACAGCTTGGGCAGATGTTCGATAAACCCCTCGCGCTCACCGGGAATGGCAAGCCCGTGTTGTTCCTCAAGGCGCTGGGCGACATCGAAATAGCTCATCTCGTTCAGGCGGGCATCATGGACCATCTCAACCGGACAATCCGCATCAATCCCCTGCGCGGTTTCGATGTGGCGGGTCAGGGTGCCGGTATAAACGCGGGCAAAGACCTCGCCGGTTTGACGAAAGTGATCGCCAAGCCAACGCGCCTGCTGCCAGCCAAGATCAGAGAGTTTGTCATAGCTGATCTCGTCGCGGGCTTCGGTGTTGGCCTGACCGTGGCGAACAAGGGTGATATGGGACATGTGCGCGCTCCTTTAAGCCCGTCTTAGGGGGAATGTGTGACAGGGAAAAGAGGCGTTTGCTCTGGTCTTGGCCCCTCAAAGCCCCTAAGTATCGGCAAAGTTTTGATGGAGCGTTTCGTGATGAACGATAAAGGCCGTGTAACCCGCGACGGAATTCGGATTTACCAACCCGGTGATTTTGCCGGAATGCATGCGGCCGGGCAAATCACAGCGCAGATTCTTGACGAAGTTGCGGAGCATGTCTTTGTCGGTCAAACCACCGGCGCAATTGATGATTTTATCCGCAAACGGGTCGAAGAGCTTGGCACAACGTCGGCCACCATCGGCTATAAGGGCTATCAGCACGCCAGCTGTATCAGCGTCAATCACGTGGTTTGCCATGGTATTCCGGGCGAGAAAAAGATCAAAGACGGCGACATTTTGAACATTGATGTCACGGTGATCAAAGACGGCTGGTTTGGTGATTCATCGCGCATGTATGTGGCCGGAAAACTGTCGCGCAAGGCCGAGCGTTTGATCCAAGTGACCCATGACGCGTTGATGATGGGGATTGATGCGGTCAAGCCCGGCAACACCTTTGGCGATATTGGCCACGCAATCCAAACCTATGCAGAAAGCCAACGCATGTCGGTTGTGCGTGATTTCTGTGGTCATGGCTTGGGGCAGGTGTTCCACGCGCCGCCCAACGTGTTGCACTATGGCCGGGCTGGCACGCGCGAGGTGCTTGAGGAAGGCATGTTTTTCACGATCGAGCCGATGATCAACCTTGGCCGCGCCGAAACCAAGGTTTTGGCCGATGACTGGACTGCCGTGACCCGCGATAAATCCCTTTCGGCGCAGTTTGAGCATTCTATTGGTGTAACTGCGGATGGGTGTGAGATTTTCACCCTCTCCCCCGGTGGGATGTTTCACCCGACCTATAGCAAGGGGTGACGTAGCGGCGTACCGCGGCCAACCGGTCACTCGACTAGACGCGTCGAATGACCGGTGCTTTGTTGTTCTTTAGCTGTTCGCAGTTGCTTCGATTTCAAACAGCAGGCTTGGGATCGCCAAACGAGTCACACCCAAAAGCGTCATCGGTGGCGCGACTTGGTGGGGGCCAAATCGCATCCCCATCAGGTCAAAGTTTTTTAGCGCCTCATCGACATCCGTCGCATAGACGACAAGACGGGTGACATTGCTTAGGTTCATCCCGGCTTCGGTCAACACGGCCTCAAGGTTATCCAAAGCCAGAGCGATCTGAGCGCGCATATCGCCGGGATGTTGTGGGGAGCCTGCTGCGTCGACGGCGGTTTGACCGGCGCAAATGACCTGACGCGATGCGCCTTCGATCACCTCGGCCTGATTGTAACCAAGCTTCAAAGACCAGTCCCAGGGGTTAACAGCCGTGCGTTTCATGAGGTGTTTCTCCTTTTTGCGTATCGTTGAAAAAGGCTTAGAATGAAATAGTGCCAAAATATGGCATCATTTGTGCTATGCTTGCAAAATGACTGTTCGACTTAGACATGATGCCATCGTGCGAAGCCTCCGCCGCAACGGAACCTCAACCATTGATAAGTTGGCGGAGGAAGTCGGCGCGTCGCGCCGCACGGTGCTGCGCGATATCAGCGCTCTTCGGGATGAGGGCTTTGTCATTCACTCTGATGTGGGGCGTGGCGGCGGCCTACAGCTTGACCCACTTTCGATGCAAACCACCGCTCGGCTTTCGGTGCCCGAAGTTTTTGCTCTGTTGATCAGCGTTGCCGCGATGCGGGCGGCGGGAAACCTGCCCTTCTCTGACCTTGCGGATACAGGGTTGGCCAAGATCGAAAAGGCTTTGCCGCGCGAGAAGGTGAGAGATTTGCGCTCTTTCC
The DNA here is from genome assembly GCF_058892305.1 of Pelagimonas sp. NCBI lineage: Bacteria > Pseudomonadati > Pseudomonadota > Alphaproteobacteria > Rhodobacterales > Roseobacteraceae > Pelagimonas > Pelagimonas sp. The sequence continues at coordinate 22,820 of NZ_JBZXVN010000057.1, read as the reverse complement.
TTGCCTGTCTCCATATTGGCAAGCTTTCGCCGCTACAAGACCTGTCAGATGTCGGAAAAATGGATTCCGAGCTTTTGACTGTTTTTGAGATTTGCTTTTTGAAGCAGCACTACATTCACTTTGAATATCGCGACGCAAAGGGCCGCAAGACCAAGCGAGAGGTCGAGCCTCAAGCCATGCTGATCTTGCCGCCGCTTTGGTATCTCGTCGCGTGGGATCCGACACGCGATGATTTTCGCCATTTTCGGATGGATCGGATAAGCAACCCTGTGGCGGTGGACACACGCAGCTTTCGCCGCCGTCATGTGCCTTTCGAAGATGACGTATGCCCTTACAGCGATCTGGCTCCCTGACGTCCTTTTAACAAAGGCATATGGCGGTGCTTAAGTCGCACTCCAAGAGCTGGAGTAGACTTGGGTCACCATTTCCAAAGTGCGGGCACAAACCGATAGGCTTCGCCGTCTTTCATCACGTTGCCCACGCCCGGAAATGGGAAGTGGTAGCCAAGAACCGCGATGTCATCGGCAACGGCCATATCAAGCAACCGGCGGCGGGTGGCGGCGGTTTGGTCGCCGTCCATGTCAAAGCCGTTGACCCAATCGGGATGGGCAAAGTTCATCCAAGCGTGGTTCATCGCGTCGCCCACAGCCATCAATTGCTGGCCATCCGATTCAACCACCACGGCCATATGCCCGGGTGTGTGGCCCGGCGTGTCGATGACGCGGATGCCCGGAGCGATCTCGCCGTCATTGGACATAAGCTGCCATTCGGCCCCGTCGACATTGATCGAGTTCTGTGCCCCAACGATGAATTGCTGGGCCTCAGGCGGGGCAGAGGCGAGCAGGTCGTCTTGCATCCAATGGGTGTGTTCAGTGCCGCCGATGAAATATTGCGCGTCGGGAATGATCGCCTCGTCGAAATCATCGCGCACGCCCCAGATGTGATCGGGGTGGGCGTGGGTGATGACGACATGGGTGATGGTGCTGGCGTCGATCCCGGCGGATTCGAGATTGCCCATCAAACGCCCGGCGGTATCAAGAAACCGATCCCCAGAGCCGACATCAACGAGGACTTTGGCATCGCCTAGCTCGATTAAAAGGTGGTTTGTGTGGCTGTAATTCGTTGTCGTGGACAGGAAATGCGCCTTGAGAAAGGCTTGAACCTCGGCCGGGTCGGCGTTGACACCAAGCCCGTTGGTCGGGGTGGCAAGATGCCCGTCGGAGACAACGGTCAGTTTGGCTTGCCCAAGGGTGAAGCTAAAATGACTGGGGTTTGGCGTGGCCGGCGCGCCAAGATTTGCCCGCGCGATGGACGGCGCAAAAGCGGGCAGGGTGAGCGCAGGCATAGCGGCGGCCATGCTAAGGATGTCGCGGCGGGTCGGGCGAAAAACGGACATGGAGCCTCCATCATGCATTAATTTGAATGTGATGATACGATGTCAGGCCGAAAAATCCAGTCGCGTTTTTGACCTGCGGCTATTGGGCCTCAAGAAAGGTAATCCATGTGTCGCCGTAGCGTTTGTGATCGAGAAGGTCAAAACCGTCTGGGGCCTCTTGGGCGCTACTTTCTTCCCAAACAATCAAAGCCCCGGAGGCGATCCAACCGGTTTGATGCGCGGTCAAAAGAGCTTTTTCGCCCAACTCTTTGCCATAGGGCGGATCAAGAAAAATCAGCTGGCAGGCGGTGTCGGCTTGGGGCAAGCGGGTGGCATCGCGGCTGATGAGCTTGGTCTCGGCTTTGCAGCCCAGCGTCGCGATGTTGTCGCGAATCAGCTTCCCCGCCGCGCGACCATCATCGACAAAGGCGACATGCGTCGCCCCGCGCGATAGTGCTTCTAGCCCCAGCGCACCGGTGCCGGCAAAAAGGTCGAGGACATGCACATCCTCAATTGGCTCGCCAAACCGTCCGCCACTGAGCGTGTTGAACAGGCTTTCACGCACCCGGTCGGTGGTTGGACGCAAATGCGCCCCGGCGTCGCCTTTGCCCACCGAGGCGAGCCTGCGACCGCGAAACTCTCCGGCGATGATCCTCATGCCTTCAGCAGGGCCTTGAGGTCGGTTTCCGGATCGGCCACAGCATCCGGGGCGGGGGATTTTCCAGCCTCGATCAGACGTTTACCGACCATATAACCGCGCGGGTCATTCATGGCATCCACCGCCAAAAGCGTGTCACCGGCGTAGTACCAATGTGACCGTGCGCCGTTGTTGTCGCGCACAACCACGCGGTCATAGCCAGTGTTCAGCCCGGCGATTTGCAGTTTCACATCGTATTGATCGGACCAGAACCATGGCTTGGCGGTGTAGATCCGTGCGCCACCCATGATGTTGTCGGCGACCAACTCGGCCATGTCGACGGCATTGCCGACGCTTTCAAGGCGCATTTGCCCATCGGTACCCGGATAGGAGGCGCAATCCCCGGCGGCCCAAATACTTGGGTCGGATGTTTGTCCCAAGGCATTGGTCTTGATACCGTTGTCGAGCGCGAGACCGGCGGCTTCGGCCAATTCGCTTCCCGGTGTGATACCGACACCGACGATAACGAAATCCACCTCAAGCGAGCTGCCGTCGGTGAGGTCCGCTCCGCTCACGTGGCCGTCGCCGGTGAGTTTAACCAAACCACAGCCTTCGCGCAGATCAACCCCGTGTGATTTGTGCAAGTCACGGAAATAGGACGAGGTTTCAGGCGCGGCGACACGTTGCAAAATCCGCTCTGCGGCTTCGACTAAGGTGACTTTGAGGCCGAGTTTGGCGGCAACCGCTGCGGCCTCGAGCCCAATATACCCGCCGCCGACGATCAAAACCCGCGCGCCTTTGGTGCACCGTGGGGCCATGTCAGCGACATCCGCCAAGGTGCGCACTACGCTGACGCCAGCAAGGTCGCCGCCAATTGCAGCCGGCAGACGACGCGGTTCAGAACCGGTGCACAACACCAGATGGTCATAGGGTACGGTCTTGTCTTCGGCGGTAACAGTCTTAGACGTGCGATCAACGCTATCGACCCGAATTCCGGTGCGCAGGTCGATGTTATTGTCCGAATAAAAACTCTCGGGGCGTAAAAACAACCGCTCTAGCGCCATATCGCCAAGAAGGTAGGCTTTGGACAACGGCGGCCGTTGATAGGGGGGCTGCGGTTCATCTCCAAAAACGGTGATGTCACCCTCAAACCCTTGGCCACGGAGCCGCGCCACCAGAGATGCCGCCGCTTGTCCGGCCCCGATCACAACAACCTTGGTCATTTTTTCATCCTTGCCTTTGCTTGCTGGCAACCTATCGTTTTCAAGGGACGAAACGCAATCGCAAGGATGAAACGATTATGACGATTTCCGTTGGGGATAGGCTGCCAGAGGCACAACTTGGTCGGATGGGGGGCGAGGGCCCAGAGTTATTGGCGCTAAGTAGCCTCACCAAAGGGCGCAAAGTTGTGATCTTTGGGCTTCCGGGGGCGTTTTCTCGCACCTGTTCAGCCTCGCATTTACCAAGCTTTATGCGGTGCGCGCAGGCGTTTGCCGAAAAAGGTGTTGAAGAGATCATTTGCTTGTCGGTCAACGATCCCTTTGTGATGGCCGCCTGGAATGAGGCCAGCGGAGCAAGCGAGGCGGGTGTGACCCTGCTTGCTGATGCCGGTAGTGAATTTACCAAGGCGATAGATATGGCGTTTACTGTCCCTGAGATCGGGTTTTACGATCGTTCGCAACGCTATGCGATGCTGGTCGAAGATGGGGTCGTGAAGGTATTTCAAACCGAAGAGAAACCCGGCGTCTGCGAGTTAACTGTTGGTGAAACGCTGTTGGAAGCGATCTAGTGGCAAGGCTGGGCGCGCTCAAAATCCATGCATGGATTTTGTAAATTCCGTGCACGGAATTTGGGTGTGGTCCCTTGTTAGGTGGTGTGTGGTTCCTGTCCGGCGAGACAGTCCATTTTACGGGCCAATTTGGCGTCCAAAGCTGACAGGCCATCCACATCGTGGGTGGTCAATTTGACATCCACGGTTTTGTAAACATTGCACCATTCCGGGTGGTGGTTCCATTTCTCAGCATACATAGCGACGCGGGTCATCCAGCCGAAAGCCTCAGTGAAATCTTTGAAAATGAACCGTTTCGTCAAGGCATCGCGCCCCTCGACCATCGCCCAACCATTGGACAACAACGGGTCAAGCACGGTTTTGCGCGCCGTATCAGATAGTCGTTCACTCATTCCTGTTCCTCCCGTACTTCACGACGAAATGGACCATATGACGTGAGGATTTCGATATCCTCATCAATGGCGGCGCGCTCGGCTTCTAGATAACGTGCCACGGCTTCCGAAAAGCCGGGATTGGCCAGCCAGTGCAACGAATGCGTCGCGACCGGCAAGTAGCCGCGCGCCAGTTTGTGCTCCCCTTGCGCCCCGGCTTCAACACGTTCCAATCCCTGCGCGATGGCGAAATCGATAGCCTGATAATAGCACGCTTCGAAGTGCAGGCAGGGATGATCTTCGACACAGCCCCAATAGCGGCCAAAAAGCGCCGCGCGTCCAATGAAATTCAGCGCCCCAGCAACGGGTCGCCCATCGCGGGAACAAAGAACTAGCGCGATGTCGTCACGCAAATCCTCATGCGCAATGTCAAAAAAGTCGCGTGTCAGATAGGGGGTGCCCCATTTTCGCGACCCGGTGTCTTGGTAGAACTGCCAAAACGCGTCCCAATGCTGTGGTTGTATCTGATCGCCGGTCAGGGTTTCAATTTGGCCACCAAACCCATGGGCGCGGGCACGTTCCTTGCGGATATTTTTGCGTTTGCGCGACGAGAGATTGCCCAGAAAGGCGTCGAAATCGGCGTAATTGTCATTCACCCAATGAAATTGTTGGCTGGTCCGGCGCAACAGGCCCATTTCAGCCCCGGCAATCGCTTCGGCTTCGGTGCAAAAAGTAATGTGAAGCGAGGAGAGTTCATTGTTCGCACCAAATTGAACCGCGCCTTGAATCAAGGCTGACATACCGGCCGCCTCGTATCCGGGACGGGTTAGGAACCGCCGTCCCGTTGCAGGGGTGAAGGGCACGGCGATCTGTAGTTTTGGGTAGTAACTGCCACCGGCTTGTTCAAGCGCGTGTGCCCAATTGTGGTCAAAGATGTACTCGCCCTGACTGTGGCTTTTGGCAAAAAGCGGTGCGACAGCAATCGCCAAACCGTTTTGTTCGGCCACCAAATACCGCGGATCCCAACCGGTGCCGCGTCCAACCGACCCGCTGTCTTCGAGCGCTTTGAGAAAACGATAGGTGGTAAAGGGATCGTTGGGACGGCCGTCTTGGGCCTCGGGACAGGCACAGGCATCCCAATCTGACGCCGCGATTTGATCAAGCGACGTCAAAATAGTGATGGTGATTGTGCCGCTGTCGCCCTGATCCATGCCGTTCAATTTGGCATGTTTATACCGCTGTTCAAGCGGTGTAGCCCTCAAAGGTCACATTATCTGCCACTTTTCGCGCCTCTGCCTCTTGTTGTGCAGAACGAACGGTCCAGCACAGGATTGGAAACCCCGCCTCATGACGTTTTGTGACGTGGCGTGATCCGAGATCATCGACGTTATGGCTGATGAAACAGGCTCCGACACGGTCGACATCTGGTAGGCTGCGCAGTTCCTCCAAGCGCTCTTGTTTAACGGTCTGCCAATCATCCCGATTGAAGCTGCAAGTGGTCAATCCACGCGGGCGATCCGGGGCCACTTGCGCCAATTCGGCGACCATATGCGGGTTAAACGACATCAGCGCGACGTCACCGGAATATCCCTCAAGCGCTTTTGCGGTTGCCCTTTCAAGCGCTCCGTCACCGCTGCCAAGCCCACCCTCTTGATCCTTGAGTTCGATCAAAAGCGGAACTTGCCCGGCAACGAGATTAAGTACCTCGGGCAGGGTTGGCACGGTCTCATCACCACCCAAAAGCGTGATCTGCGCCAACTCCTCGGAACTACGCAGTTGCACGGGGCCGGGTTGCCCCACAAGCCGCCGCATATCGTAGTCATGAAAAACGATGGCCTGTTTGTCGCGCGATAACTGCAGGTCAATCTCGATTGGATATCCAGACACCATCGCCGCACGAATGGCGGCACGCGAGTTTTCAGGCCGACCGTGATCAAGATCGTGCAGTCCACGGTGGGCGATGGGGCGGCTTAGAAGGCTATCGGGCAGCATCATGCGATTTCGAAAATGCCTTCGATCTCAACCGCTACGTTGAAAGGGAGGGCCGCAGCCGACACGGCTGATCGCGAATGACGCCCGGCATCTCCCAAAACCTCGACCATCAGGTCAGAAGCCCCATTGATCACCTTAGGTTGGTCGGTGAAATCAGCGGGAGAATTCACAAAGCCGGTCAACTTGATCACCCGTTTAAGCCGTGTCAGATCGCCGTCACAAGCAGCTCGAACCTGCGCCAAAAGGCTTAACGCACAGGCTTTGGCGGCGTCGGCCCCTTGCTCAACTGTGAGGTCAGCCCCGACTTTGCCCGTGATAAATCCGTCCGGCCCCATGCTGATTTGACCCGAGACAAACAGCTGATTTCCCGTCTGAACGTAGGGCACGTAGTTTGCCGCCGGAGCAGGCGCATCAGGCAGGCTCAGTCCAAGCTCTGCAAGGCGCGATTCGATTGCATTTGTCATAGTGCGTTTCCTTCCCGTTTGGACGGGACGCTAGTTGTGCATTTGAGAAATGAAAAGGGGCCAGTCGCCGACTAAAGCAAATCGAAATTGCCGATTACTTGTCCGCTGCAATCAGGTCCCGTACTTTGATCGCTTTTTCAAAGTGATCCAGTTTGTGACGCTTGATCCACCATTCAGCGGCCTCCATCAACATGTCCGGATCGTCATTCTTGTTTGCAAAGAACGCGTAGAAGGACAGGCCAACCCCGTCCCCCTTTTTCGCGATTTTTGCATCGCAAATGGCGATGGCCTTTTTCCGCAAGGAGTCCCGCATCAGCTTTCCCGGAATGCTTTGGCGAAATAATCGGTGAAAGGTTTCACAAGGTAAGCCAGCGGAGTGCGGTCTGCGGTTCGGATAAACGCTTCGACCGGCATACCCGGGATAAGCGTCGACCCTGAGGGTAGACGATCTATTTCGCCCTCATTGAGCACGATTTCAGCCCGATAATAGCGTATGCGCGACGTTTGATCTTCGAAGGCGTCGGCCGAAATTTGCACAACGCTACCAAAGAGTTCTGGTGTCTCTCGCTGATCAAGGGACGAAAAGCGCAATGACACTTCTTGGTCGACAAAGAGCTGATCAATGTGGATTGGTTCCACCTGCGCAGCGATCACAAGCGGGCGATCTTGGGGAACAAGATACAAGACAGGATCAGCCGGGCGAATGACGGATCGGGGCGTGAATACCGTCAGGCCATAAACGACCCCCGAAACCGGGGCAGTGATGTCCAGCCGGCTTAGACGTTCACGCAGGGCGCGGCGTTGTTCGGCAAGTTCACGTTCGCGAAACTGGAGGTCGCGAAGCGTTGTAATCGCCTCTTCGCGCCGCTGGTTTTCAAGGCTTAGAATTTGGATGTCGATTTCCGTGATCCGCCCTTCGGCCTGTGCCTTTTGCGCTGTCAACTCTCCAACCTGACCGGCAATTCGGGCCTGTTCACGTTGCAGTGATAGAACACGGCTCGCTTGTGCCAAGCCCTTATCCAACAACTCCTGTTGATCGGCCAGTTCTTGTTCAATTAGGTTTAGCTGGGTCGCAAGGGCGGCTTTCTGGGCATTTATCCCGACGACTTGATCGGAAATTTGATCTTTGCGTTTTCCCAGCTGTTCAACCTCACGCTCAGCAGTATCTTGCCGGGCCGCAAACAGGTTGCGTTGACCCGTCACCAAGTCTTGAACTTCCGGGTTTGTTTCCGCTTCGGTGAGGATTTCGGTGTCAAAAACGATCTCATCGTTTTTATCGCGTTCGGCCACCAATCGGGCGCGGCGCGCGCCAAGTTCAAAAAACTGCCCATCGGCAATGGCCAATTCCGAGTTGATCAAGGTCGGATCAAGTCGCAACAAGACATCGCCGGTTTTAACCGTATCCCCTTCGTCAACAAGGATGTCCTGAACAATGCCGCCGTCGATATGCTGAACAATCTGACGGTTTTGATCGACCTCGATAGACCCACTGGCGATAATGGCCCCGGAAATATTTGTCGTGGCGGCCCAGGTCCCGAACCCGCCCAGCAAAATAGCCAGTGCAATCAGGCCCAAAACCATAGGGAAGCGCATCGAATAGCTTGCGTGCTTGCTCATCTCACACCTCCCGGATTGGGGCTTGTCTGAATCTGTTCATGGTTTTTCACCATCTGTCGCAGCACTTCGTCTTTGGGGCCAAAGGCGGCGCGCGTGCCGTTTTCAATCATCAACAACAAGTCACATTCCTTAATGGCGGCGGGGCGGTGTGCCATGATGAGCACCGATTTCCCGTTTTCCTTGAACGCTTTGATGGCCTTGTTCACGGCTTCAGAGCCCTCGTTGTCGAGGTTCGAATTTGGTTCATCCAAGACCAAAAGCACCGGGTCCCCATACATTGCACGGGCAAGGCCGATGCGCTGCATCTGCCCACCGGACAAGCGGCCCCCGGCCGCGGTGACGCGGGTGTCATAGCCATCGGGCAGTTTCAGGATCATCTCGTGTGCGTCGGCTTTCTTGGCCGCAGCGACAACTTTTTCGGCGTCCGGTTGTTGTGACAAGCGCGCAATGTTTTCGGCAATGGTGCCATCAAATAGGGTCACACGTTGTGGTAGATAGCCAATATGTTGACCAAGAACATCGGCCCCATATTGATCAATTGACGCTCCATCGAGGCGGATTTTACCGCCAGCGGGGCGCCAAATTCCGGTTAGGGCACGCGCCAGCGTTGATTTACCCGATCCAGACGGGCCGATGACGCCGACGGCCTGACCGGGTTCAAGGTTGAAGGATACCAATCGTAGCGACGCCTGCTGTTCGCCTGGGGGGACTACGGTGATCTGTTGAACCTCGAGTTTCGCGCGAGGGCGCGGCAATTGAGTGCGTTCCGGTTCAGGCGGGATTTCACTGAGCAACTGGGTTAGGTTTTCCCACCCTTTTCGCGCCCGTTCCACGGCGGCCCATTGGCCAATCGCCAGTTCGATCGGGGCCAAAGCCCGTCCCATCAGGATAGAGCCGGCGATCATGGCACCGGGAGTAAGCTCACCCAAAAGCACCAGATAGGCACCAAGGCCAAGCATCGCGGATTGCAACAATAGGCGGAAGGATTTGGTTAGGGTCGAGAACAAGCCAGTCAGGTCTGAGCTGCCGATCTGACCCGAGAGAGCCTGACCGCGTGCCATCATCCAGCGGGTAAAGGCGTTGCCGCGCATCCCCAAAGCCTGCACCATTTCGGCTTCGGATTGAATTTGTTCGGCCGATTTTTCCGCAACCATCACCGCCATGTTGGACTTCAGGGTTGGAGTGCGCGTGACCATTTGGTTCACGACCGTAACGATGATCAGAAAGCCACCACCGGCAAGCGCCAAATAGCCGAGCCAAGGGTGGAAAACCATAATGCCGAGGATGAAAAACGGCGTCATCGGAATATCGAACAGCGCCAAAGTCACGGGTGAGGCCATCAGCCGTTGGATGGATTCCAAATCCTTGAGACCGGTTTGCGAGAGAGAATCGGGTTTGATCGCGGCGCGTCGCACAACCGCATCGAACACCCGTAAGTCCAAGGCTGATTGAAAGCGCGCCGCAACGCGCCCCATCACCCGCCCTCGGACAAAATCCAGGATGCCCATCATGCTGTATAAAAAGATCACCAATACGGACAGCGCGATCAGAGTGGCTTCGGATCGAGAGCCAAGGACGCGGTCATAGACCTGCATCATATACATAGGCCCAGTTAACATGAGGACGTTGACGCAGATGCTGAAAATCGCGACGAACCAGTAATACGGTCGACTTTGCCGCCGCGCGGCCAGTAATTCATCGCGGCCTGGCTTTGTTTGAGATGCGCTCATATGGTAGAATCTACTTCGTTTATTCGGGTTTAGCCTGTCGGGCCTTTAAATCATTTTAGGCGGCATGTCGCCAATGTGCCACATGACAGTTGAAACAGGGTGACTGCATTGGGTCTTATGACAAAACTTACTAAGTAGCCTTTTATGGAAGCTTGTCGGCTTCCCCAAGATTTTTGAAGGGATTTGACGCGGATGGGTCTGATGCGTGCGTCTTTGGCCACTCTTGCCATGGTGTTGGCAGCTGCTTGCAGCAACACTGTGCCTACGGGAGAGGCTTTTGATCCCTATGAAGAGCAGAATCGCAAAATGCATGCGTTTAATGCGAAGTTCGACAGCTCAGCTGTGCGAGGGGCCGGGAACGGCTATACGAAAATTGTCCCCGAACCGGTTCAAGACAATATTGCGAACTTTGCTGATACTGTGTCGTTGCCGCAAACCGTTGTGAACCAAGTTTTGCAAGGGCGGATTGTACGCGCAACCAAAAACACGCTTCGGTTTGGAATCAACGCAACGCTGGGTATTGCCGGACTGGCCGATGTCGCTTCGGATTTCGGTTTGGAAAAAGATGAAACGGATTTTGGTGAAACGCTTTCTGTATGGGGCGTGCCCGAAGGGGCCTATATCGTTTTGCCGTTCTTAGGCCCCTCAACGGACCGTGATACGGCTGGAATGGTGGTCGATTTGTTCACCAACCCGCTAGATTACATTGTGCCAGCGCCGGAGAAATACTTGGGAACTGCGGCAAAGATCGCCGAGGAGGTTGGTGATCGCGGTCGCTATTCGGATACATACGATTCTGTGATCCACGACAGCGCTGACTCCTATTCTCAGGTAAAACTCATATATCTGCAGAATCGTCGCTACGAGTTGGGTGAAGCGCCTCCTGAGGATGACATTGACCCGCTGGCGCTGGATACAGAAGGATTTTGACTATGATGCACTCTATGACCCGCCGGTCCTTTGTGTTGGGCACTGTGGCCGTCACGTCTCTGCCCGCCCAAGCTTTTGCGTTGAACGAAGGCCAAGCGCGTGGTTTGGTTGATGGGTTGGTTGGAGAGATCAACCGCGTCATCGATTCCGGCAAGTCTGAAAAAACGATGATTAAAGATTTCGAGAAGATCTTTAAGAAATACGCGGACCTGCCATATGTCGCGGCCTACGCGATGGGGGCCGATGGCCGCCGTGCGAGCAAATCGCAAAAAAAGGCGTTTACCAAGGCCTTTACCGGGTACATGTCGCGCAAATACGGGCGCCGATTCCGGGAGTTTGTCGGTGGGCGTTTGGAAGTGTCCAAGGTGCGCAAGGTCAAGAATTACTATGAAGTGACAACGATTGCCTATCTGCGGGGGGAATCGCCGTTTGATGTGTCGTTCCATGTTTCGGATCGTTCGGGCAAGAACCTGTTTTTCAACATGTTCATCGAAGGTGTGAACCTTTTGTTGACAGAGCGGGCCGAAGTCGGCGCGATGTTGGACAAGCGCCGTGGCGACATTGATGCGATGATTGGTGACTTGAAAAAGGCCGGTTAACCGGAGCAGGCGGGAGGGGCGTTGCCCCTCTTGGCCTTTGGCCAATTCACCCCGGGATATTTGGGGAAAGAAGAAGATCGCCGCAGGCTAGAATATGGTTTTTTCGCCGGTGGCGGCGTCATAACTGGCGGCCATAGCGTGGCGCAGGACAGAGACGTTTTCGTCCGTGCCTAGGTTTGGGTCTGGTTCGATCTGATCGAGAATGTCGATGGTGATCGTACCGGCCTTGGGCAAGAACGCCCCGCGCGGCAGCAGCTTGTCAGACCCAATGATGACAAACGGGCGAACGGCGCGATCTGTGGCCTGAGCAATCAACACAGCACCGGGTTTGAATGCGGGTAGGCCGGGTGTACGGGCGCGGGTCCCTTCGACGAACAAGATAGGGGAGCGGCGGCGCGGCATGTCGGCCACCGCCTCGGTCAAGGATTCTAGCGCATGACGGCCGTTTTCGCGGTCAATCTCAAGAAGGCCTGCGCCCTGAAACCCGCGTTTCAACAAGGCGGCGCGGCACAATTCCTTTTTGGCCCCAAAGGTCACCCATTTTTCATCCGGGATGACATGTAACATGCAAAATCCGTCCAAGTGGCTGCGATGATTGACGGCGATGACGCTGTTTTCATCCTCGGCCAATGTGCGAATGGCGGCCTCGCTGATCTCAACTTTGACATCAAGGAACCACAATAACCAAGAACAGCTGCGCGAGACTGTGCGCCAGAACCAGCCGCGAAACCCGCGTCGTTTGCCACAGATCGCCGGGACAAAGGCCACAAAGAGGAAGATCAGAGGCCCGACAAAAACCAAAGCGATGCGTTTCAATAGTCGCAAGAACATATTAGGCCCTTTTCGGTTTGGGTGGTGTCCCAGCTCGGCCTGACCTGATACAACTGTCGACCTTCCCGAGGTCTAGGTTCTATGAGCCATCTCAGCGGTGCAAAGGCAAGCCCGAACAGGGCGGGCTTGGCGTTCATTGGTATAGCGATGTGTCGCGGCCCCATGTCGTGACCCGAAGTTTCAGCCGAGATCAGTTGCCGCCAAGAATATCGCGCAGCACCTGATTGAGGATGGAATCGCGGACCTTTTTGTTGGGTCGGCTGTCGTCGCGGCGATTGTCGACCTGAGGCGCGGGTTGCGGCTCTGGCTCTGGGGCAGGGGCGACTGGGGCCTGTGCGGGCAATGGTGTGATCGGAAGGCCATCGTGGACCCGAACCATGACTTCGCGCCAGATTTCAGCAGGCAGACCGCCACCGGTCACCCCCGAAAGCGGGGTGTTGTCATCATAACCCATCCAGACCCCGGCGACATAGTCGGCAGTAAACCCAACAAACCAAGCATCACGGGCCTCTTGGCTGGTGCCGGTTTTGCCTGCGGCGGGACGGTTGCCCAAACGGGCGCGCGCGCCGGTGCCTTCTGACACGACCTTTTCCATCATCCAGATCAATTCACCAGCAGCGCGGGGTTGGATCACCCGTTCGCCAATACCGCCGCCCGCACCCATCAAAGGCGTGTCATCCCCGCGTAGGCGCAGTTCGGTTAGCCCATATGGTGTCACCGAAGAGCCGCCATTCAAAATACCGGCATAGGCCCCGGTCATCTCAAGCAGGGTCGCCTCGGAGGTGCCGAGGGCCATGGCTGGGGTGTTTTGAAGATCGCGGTGAATGCCAAAATCGCGCGCAACCCGCATCACCAATTCGCGTCCGACGGATTCGGAGATTTTGACCGCTGGGATGTTCAAGGAATGCTTGAGCGCATCGGTTAAGGTCACCCGACCTTTGAATTTTTTGGTGTAGTTCTTGGGACACCATTCGCCGGAACCGGGGATGTTCATGCAAAAGGGTTCGTCCAGCACGGTGTCGAGCGGGCCATACCCCAGCTCAAGCGCTGTGGCGTAGATAAAGGGTTTGAAGGCTGACCCGGTTTGACGCACGGCCTGAGACGCGCGGTTGAACAAGCCCGATGCATCGGTATCGCGCCCACCAATCATCGCCCGCACCGCGCCATCGGCGGACATCACCACAACGGCGACCTCGGCCTTAGACCCTTTGCGGACCTTTTCGGCAAAGACCTGTTCGACCGCTGCGGCGGTTGCGGCCTGAAGGCGTGGATCAAGCGTTGTGCGGATCAGAACGTCTTCGGTGGTGTCGCGCGTGAAGAATTCAGGCCCGGACCGCATCACCCAATCGGCAAAATAGCCGCCCGCCGACATCGTCGCCTCGGCGGCCAATGTCGCCGGGTTGCGTTGATAGTGGCGGGTTTCCTCATCGCTCAACAGCCCCTGTTCGTTCATCAGGCGCAAAACCGTCGCGGCGCGGTCTTGGCTACGTTTCAGGTTGGCCGTGGGGGCCATGCGGGTTGGCGCAGTGAGCAGACCAGCAATCATCGCTGATTCTGCTGGGGTCAATACAGCGGCGGTTTTGTTGAAATACCGCTTGGCGGCGGCTTCGGCCCCGTAGGCCCCACCACCCATATAGGCGCGGTTCATATAGATCGAGAGGATCTCGTTTTTGGTGTATTTGCTCTCCATCGCCATCGCATAGATCGCTTCTTTGATCTTGCGTGACAGCGACCCGCGGCGGCAATCGGCGACATATTCGGCTTCGTTTTTCCAGTCGGCCGGATCAAAGACCACACCAAGACAGAGCAGTTTCGCGGTCTGCTGGGTTAAGGTTGACCCGCCGTGACCCGACAGCGGCCCACGTCCTTCGCTCATATTAATGCGCACCGCACTGGCAACGCCGCGCGGGCTAATGCCGAAATGGCTATAGAAACGTTTGTCTTCGGTGGCGACAATGGCGTTGCGCAAATGCGGGGAAACGGTTTCGGCGTTGACGGCACCCCCATATTGATCACCGCGACGCGCATAGACCGCGCCGTCACGATCTAACAGTGTCACCGACCCGCGCGCGCGCCCATCCACCAATTCGGACACATCCGGCAAACCGCTTCGCACATAAAAGACCGCTGTGCCGATCACCATGGCCATCACCAGGGAGGCAAAAACCGTGGTCCGCCAAACCAGCCGCCAGATCCAGCGAAAAATCCCGATAAAGAAGGCCGCGATTGGATTGCGTTTACGAACCGCTTTGCGTTTCGCCGGTTTACGACGAGGGGCCGGTTTTTTGGCCGCTGGTTTCTTTTTCTTGGTCGTGGTGGGGCGCCTATAGCGCTTGTCAGCCACAAGCTTGCCCGGCTTACGTCCTGAGGTACTCATCAATTCTGCCCGCCTGATTGGGCCCATCGGGGCCTGTTCGCGTTTTGCTTTTGCGCGATTCTATCTGGTTCTTAACGGAATGTTGACCACCCGAAATTGCCATTTGCACTTTTTGTTCAGATTAAAAATTAGGCATTAACCCAACTTTGCGCAAAAAATGTGCGCTAATGCTGGTTTTTTGCCCGTTTTTGCGGCCCAAAGCTTCAAAACGCGCCGCCCTCAGGCTTTTTCTGCAGATGCGAAATACGCGAGGGGTGCTGGGACGCGACCCCGGTGAGACGAAAGGGACATACGGTGAAACTGATCATTGCAACGATCAAGCCATTCAAGCTCGAAGAGGTGCGCGAAGCGCTGACCGATATCGGCGTGCGCGGCATGATGGTAACGGAAATCAAGGGCTTTGGCTCTCAGTCCGGCCATACCGAAATCTATCGCGGCGCAGAATACGCCGTCAACTTTGTACCCAAGATCAAACTGGAGATCGTCGTTTCGGCCTCCATGGCGGATCAAGTGGTCGAAACCATCAAATCCACTGCTCAGACAGGCAAGATCGGCGACGGCAAGATCTTTGTTCTCGATGTGGCACAGGCCGTGCGCGTGCGTACCGGCGAAACAGATGCGGACGCGCTTTAACGCGCTTCGCCAAGATCTCTCCTGATAGTCAAGGGACGAAAAGAATGACAAATTTCAAAACACTCGCTGCGGCGGCTGTTCTGCTCGCGGTGCCTAGCCTAGGCATGGCCCAAGAGGCAGACGTGACGCCCCCCAACTCCGAAGTTGGGTTCATCTTTACCACCTTCATGTTTCTGGTCGCTGGTTTTCTGGTGTTCTGGATGGCGGCTGGTTTTGCCATGCTCGAAGCGGGCCTCGTACGGTCCAAGAACGTTACGATGCAGCTGACCAAAAACATCGCGCTGTTCTCGCTTGCTGCGATTGCTTACTATGTTGTTGGCTACAACCTGATGTACCCAGGCGACGGTTGGTCCGTTGATGGTATCATTGGTGCCTTCTCATTGGCCGCGCTTGAGCCAGTTGGCCTCGCCGGTGCTGAGCCTGATTTGACTTACGCCTCGGTTGGTTCGGACTTCTTCTTCCAGCTGATGTTCTGTGCGACCACGGCTTCGATCGTGTCGGGCACCTTGGCCGAACGTATCAAACTGTGGCCCTTCCTTGCCTTTGTGATCGTTCTGACCGCGTTCATCTACCCAATCCAAGCCTCTTGGAAATGGGGCGGTGGTTTCCTTGACGCCGGTGGTTTCCAGGATTTCGCTGGTTCGACTGTTGTACACTCGGTTGGTGGCTGGGCGGCTCTCGCTGGTGCACTGATCCTTGGTCCGCGTATCGGCAAATACAAAGAAGGTCGCACCATTCCATTCATGGGGTCGAACCTGCCATTGGCAACTCTGGGTACGTTCATCCTGTGGCTCGGTTGGTTTGGTTTCAACGGCGGTTCGCAGCTGTATATGGACACAGCCGGCAACGTTGCTGACATCTCGCGCATCTTCTCCAACACCAATACTGCCGCCGCTGGTGGTGCCGTTGCAGCCCTTCTGCTCACCCAAGCTCTGTACAAAAAGGTCGACCTGACCATGGTACTGAACGGTGCGCTGGCTGGTCTGGTGTCTATCACAGCCGAGCCGCTGACCCCAACATTGGGTCAAGCCACTCTGATCGGTGCCGTTGGTGGTGTGATCGTGGTCTTCGCGGTTCCAATGCTCGACAAGCTGAAAATCGACGACGTTGTTGGTGCGATCCCTGTTCACCTTCTGGCCGGTATCTGGGGCACCATCGCGGTTGTGTTCACCAATGACGCGGCTTCACTTGGTCAGCAGCTCTACTCGATCGTTGTTGTCGGTGCCTTCACCTTCGCGGTTAGCTTTGTAGTCTGGTACATCCTGAAACTGACCGTTGGTATCCGGGTTGGCGAAGAAGAAGAGATCACTGGTCTCGACATGGCCGAACTGGGCATGGAAGCCTACCCTGAGTTCTCCAAGAGCTAATTCTTGAAAACCAGTAAAAACTGAAAAGTCCGGGTGGAAACGCCCGGGCTTTGTGCATTTTTGGTGGGCAGGTCGGCGAAAAGTCACCACAAATGCCCGTCTTTGGTGAAAATTGACAGATTCTCCTTTCCTTTTTGGCCCGCAGCCCCTAGCTCCGTGGTGCGACGTTACTTCTTTCGGCTTCTTTGCTCTTTGTGGCTCAGTTCTCGATACATGACTGACATTGCCGCGCTGCCAAGTTTCTTGGGCAGATAACTTATAGGAGAAGATCAAATGGCCAATGGCACCGTAAAATGGTTCAACACAACTAAAGGCTTCGGCTTCATCGCACCGGACGGCGGCGGCAAGGACGTGTTCGTACACATCTCTGCTGTTGAACGTGCTGGTCTGACCGGCCTGTCCGACAACCAGAAAGTGACTTTCGACATCGAGCCCGGCCGTGACGGCCGTGAGAGCGCGTCGAACATCGCTCTGGCATAAGCCAGTGGCCCTAACGGGCGCTAGTTGAGACATTCTAAAGGGCTCACCGATTTCGGTGGGCCCTTTTCTATTGAGGGACTGAGCTCTCGGCTGGGCACCCAAAAGTTTTGCAAAACTTTTGAAAATTCCGTGCACGGAATTTGGGTGCGTCTAGGTCAACGGTTGTGTTCCCGTTCCAAGCGTTGCTTGGCGATGACCTCGTGCTGTTCGGTCTTGCGATTGGATTCCAGTGATTCTTCGACAAAGCTTAGATGGTCTTGCACGGCTTTACGGGCTTCGGCCGGGTCGCGCGCCTGTAGGGCGTCGTTGATCCGTTTGTGCTGCTCCAAAAGCTGATCACGGGTGGTGCGTTGGCGGAACATGATAGTGCGGTTGTAAAACACCCCTTCACGCAGCAGCTGATACATCGACCGCATCATATGCAGCATGATCACGTTGTGGCTGGCCTCGATAATGGCGAGGTGAAAGTCGGCATCCAGATGCGCTTCGTCCGCCGGATTGCGTTTGGAATGCACGGCGCACATTTTGTCATAGATTTTCTGGATCACTTCCAGATCGGTGTCTGACCCGTGTTTGGCGGCACGCTCGGCCGCCAGCCCTTCCATGTCGCGACGAAAGGACAGGTAGTCAAACACCGCTTCGTCGTGATTGGCGAAGAGTTGGGTCAATGCTTCGGAAAAAGCAGATCCCAAAAACTCGGTCACGAAAATCCCGGCACCGGCTTTGGTTTCGACAAGGCCGCGATCCTGCAATGTGGCAATCGCCTCACGCAAACTTGGCCGCGATACACCCATCCGTTCCGAAAGCTCCCGTTCCGAAGGCAGCCGTTCACCGGGGCGTAAAATGCCGCGTAGAATCAGCAATTCAATCTGATCAATGACAGCTGAGGAAAGTTTTTCGGGTTTAACGGGGGCAAAAGGCATGGGGCGCTCGTCTTGAATTGGTAAGATGAGCTTACCTACGCCACGCGCAAATTACCAGCGATCCAGCGCGGCCTCGTCTTCATCCTTGGCCGCGACCCAACCGGCGTCTTGTGCGGTGTGTTCTTTCTTCCAGAACGGCGCGCGGGATTTCAGATAATCCATCAGGTATTCAGCAGCCTCAAACGCGTCTTTGCGATGACGCGCCGCCGTCGCGACCATCATGATTTTTTCGCCCGCGCCCATGCGGCCATAACGGTGAATCACCAAGGCATCGCCAAGCGACCAGCGGTCAACCGCCTCGGCGGCGATCTTCTCTAGCGCTTTTTCGGTCATGCCGGGGTAATGTTCGATCTCCATGACATCAAGACCACCGGCAATGTCGCGCACGATCCCGGCAAAGGTCACGATCGCACCCATGTCGTGGCGGCCATCGGCAAAGGCCTCGGCCTCTTTGCCATAGTCAAAAGGGGTTTCTTGGACCACAACACGCATGGCTTAGCCCCCGGTCATCGGTGGGAAAAACGCCACTTCGCGCACGCCTTCCAAGGGGGCGTCAAATTCCGAGAGCTCTTGATCCAAAGCAACACGCAGGGCGGTCAGATCGGCAAAGGCGGCGTCGTAACGCTCTTCTCGGCCGCGCAATTCGGCAATCAGGTCGTTGACGGTGGCGGCCGTGGTTTCGATTTTCTCTTTGGGAACGCCAATGCGTTCGCGCACCCAGGCGAAATACAAAACGTCCATCTCAACCATCCTCTTTCAACAGCGGTACCGCCTTGCGGAAGTAATCGGCCCCGGTGATCAGGGTCAGAGCCGCCGCAATCCAGAGTAGGCCAACCCCAATAGTCCCCGACCAAATCATGCCAGTGTATTTCCAACGCAGGCCAAGCACGTCTTCTTCGGTCCCATCTAGTATCGACTGAAATAGCGCCTGATCCATGCCGATGGCAGACATACCAAGGTAGTGTTCAAACACGCCTTGCGCAAAAAGGACGGCAATGGCGACCATTTGGGCGGTTGTTTTCCATTTCGCCAATTTGGTCACTTTGAGGGTTCCGGCCACGTCACCTAGATATTCCCGCAAGCCAGAAACAAAAACTTCGCGGAACAAAATGAAGGTGGCGGGCAGGACAAGCCATGGCGACATCGACGAATAGCCAACAATCACCATCAATGCGATAACCACCATGGCCTTGTCGGCAATTGGGTCTAGCATGGCACCTAGTTTGGTTTCCTGCTTCCATGTGCGGGCCAGATGGCCGTCAAACCAATCGGTTACAGCCGCCGAAACAAACAGGATCAGAGCAGCCCAATCCGCAAAGGGGCGCGAAAAATAGAGGAACATCAGCGCGAGCGCTGGGGCGGCGACAAGGCGCAAGGCCGTCAGTATATTTGGTATCGTCCAGGTCATTACGCCCTTCCTATCGTGGATTGCAGGGCAGCGAAAGAGAGCTTAGGCCGCTTGTCCAATGGGTCGCGGCATCACATGTATGACAAAAGCACAGGGGTTAAAGATGCGCAGGTTTGGAATTGGGTTGATTTTGGTGCTTGCTGGTTGCACCGGAGACGAGGGCGTGCGGGCGTTTGGAGCGGCGGATATGGCTTGGACTTTGAAAAGTATCGATGGGACCGCCTTTGGTGCCAGAGCGACGCTGGAATTCCCCGAGGCAGGGCAGGTCATCGGAATGGGGCCTTGTAATCGTTGGTCAGCGTCCCAGTCTGCGCCTTACCCTTGGTTCAAGTTAGGCCCAATCAGATCGACACGCCGGGCGTGCCCCGACATGGACGCCGAGCAACGCTTTTTCATGGCCTTAGAGGATATGACCATTTCGGAAGTGTCCGGAAATGTTTTGGTGTTAAGCAATGACGCCGGGCGTGAGATGGTTTTTCAGGGCAAAGCGATTGAGTAGAGGGGCAAGGCGTCCCAACATTCTCTGAATGTTGTCGGCTTCTGTCAGCCCGGGGTGTTGAGGAACAGAAAAACCCTTTGGTCGGGTTCTGGTCAAGGGCGGGTCATAAGTTCCACACGGTCGACAAACGCGGCGCGTGCTGTTGGCAAAGGTTTGTCAGATAGGCTCACGGCGAGGTGGTTTTCGATGAAATGCCCTGTGGTTTTCAAAGCCGTGAGAATTTCGAGTTCGTCGCGCGGGCTATCGCCCAGCATAACGGGGGGCAAGGGGAGTAGCTTGTCGACCCATTCACCGGCACCCGAAGCCGTTACCGCGCGACCGGTGCGCGGCGAAATATAGGCGAGATGATCATTGGCTCCGGTCACAGCGCAGGCATTGAGATCAAGCCCAAAGCCCATCTGTTCCAAGAGGGTCATTTCCCAGCGCAAATACGCCAGAGGCCAGATGTCGGTCTGGCCGAGCAGGTCTAGTAAGTCTTCGGTCTGTTTATAGAGGGCGGGGTAGGGGGCGCGATCGGGGAGGCAATACCCCAAAAGCGCAACAACCGCGTTGAGACCGGCGAGGGCAAGCCGATCCGCCATCGCCACCGCCGCCCGTGAGCGCAATGGCTCAACCGTATAGATGCCAAGCTGATCTTCGAGCCGGGCACGCCAGCTTAGGTCAAGCTGCCCGCCGGGTTGCAGATGAGGGGTATGTTTTCGCGATACACCCCCGCGCAACACGCCGGCATGGCGCCCATGATTGGGGGTGAAGGCATCCAAAATCAACGAAGTCTCGCCATGTTTTCGGGTGCCAAGCAAGATGCCAGTATCGCGCCATTCCATTGCTATATCGTGACGCCTGTTGTGCTTGGATACAAGAGGTCGGCGCTAGCTGTTGCGCCAGATGGCTCGGGCCAGCACCGTGAGGGCAAGCCCCTGTGCCAAAGCACCTAGCAGTAGGCCTTCGACCGGGGTGGCGTAGCCTTGATAGACCCCGCCAACCATGGCGATCAGGATGATGAGGGTAAAAGCGAAGACGTGTAGAGTACGCGCCGCGGATATCGGTGCCTCAAGTACGCGCATGACAAGGAGGGACAAAAGCGCCGTCACCGTTGGGAAAAAGCCTAGCATCATGACGTTTTGCAAAAGCGGGGAGCCGGGCAGGGCATAGGCCGCCAAAGCCGCCCCGGCGTAGAAACTTAGGACCGTCGCGAATAGCCCGCCCACAACAAAAGACAGGCGCGGGTTGAGCAACAGATACATCATGCCAGCCCCTCCTCATCCAAAAGGTGGCGTCCCATTCGGTCTTCGACTTCAATCACCCAGAGATCGGGATCAAACCCGCGCTGTTTGGCGATGCTGTTGTCGACGTCGGCTTCGGGGCCAGAGGCCAGTTCGGCCCAAACCCGCTCGCCGCTCATCAAATCGAAGCTGCGGGTAAAGGCGCAGGCGCTTCCGTCAAGTGTGTTGAGCTTGATCAGAACCGACCCGGCGGTGTCGTCCCCATGGGACACAACAAACGCCGGGATGTCCTGAAAGCGCAGTCGCGCCAGATAGGCATCCACCCAAAACCGGGCAGTCAGTCGTGTCATTTGTTGCCGTCTTTGAAATTCAAACCCATTTCCGAATAGCGCTCGGCCTCATCAAGCCACTTTTCTCGGACTTTGACCTGAAGGAAGAGGTGGATGCGACGACCAAGAAACTCTTCAAGCTCTTCGCGGGCGGCTTTGGAGATCGCCTTGATCGATTCACCTTTGTTGCCAAGGATGATTCCCTTGTGCCCATCGCGTGCCACATAGACCACCTGATCAACACGGGCCGAGCCGTCTTTGCGCTCCTGCCAGCTCTCGGTTTCAACGGTAAGCTGGTAGGGCAATTCTTGGTGGAGGCGCAGAGTGAGCTTTTCACGGGTCATTTCGGCGGCAATCATCCGCATTGGGAGATCGGCAATCTGATCCTCGGGGTACAACCATGGCCCTTCGGGAAGTTGACCGGCAAGCCATGTGCGCAGCGCCTCGACACCGTGACCCTTTTCAGCAGAGATCATAAACGTCTCGGCAAAATCGTAGCGTTCGTTAAGATCCTTAGAAAGCGCCAGAAGGACTTCGGCTTTGACCCGGTCAATCTTGTTGATTGCCAAGGCAATGCGCCGGCCTTTGCCAATGTCCTCAAGCCCTTCAAGAATGCGTTTGACGCCATCGGTCACGCCGCGATGGGCTTCGATCAGCAACACGACAATGTCCGCATCTGCCGCGCCACCCCAAGCCGCGGCCACCATGGCGCGATCCAAACGGCGTTTGGGTTGGAAAAGGCCGGGGGTGTCCACAAAGACCAGCTGGCTCTCACCTTCAATGGCCACGCCACGAATGCGGGCGCGCGTGGTTTGCACCTTATGTGTCACGATCGAGACCTTGGCCCCCACCATACGATTGGTCAGGGTGGATTTGCCCGCGTTGGGCTCTCCGATCAGGGCAACGAATCCGGCGCGCGTGGTCATGGCTTATGAGTACTCCGTAAAAGCAGACGCTGTGGGATAGCCTAAGTCCGCGCTTTTGCAAAGGCGGCAGAGTCGCGACCTCAGGGCTTACATATATATGACCGCAAAAATCGGCGCATGTATCGGGGCGGCATAGAAGGTGTCAGGGGAGAATCTCACTTGGCGACTCAATTGTGGACTTGCGCGGGCTGCGATTCCGGTAGGTTTGTGGATAGTTTTGTGGGTAACTCTGTGTGTGCCTCAATATTTGGTAAACGCAGGCCTTCTGGCCAACTGGATTTGAGCTGCCTTAGCAAGCCAAAATGAACCAGCTTCAGAAA
>NZ_JBZXVN010000056.1:0-28982 GCF_058892305.1 Pelagimonas sp. | reverse complement strand
TGTCGTCCTGTGCGCCGCCATAAACCCGGTCATCGTCATTGCCACCAGAAAGGAAGTTGGACCCATCATTTCCGCGCAGGGTGTCATTGCCGCTGTTGCCATACAATGTGTCATCACCGTCGCCGCCATTGACGCGGTCTTGGTTTGATCCGCCTACCAAGAGATCATCGCCATCGGCACCATTCAGCGTGTCGCGCCCTGCGTTTCCATAGAGCCGATCTGACCAAGCGCTGCCGGACAAGGACGCCCCGCCGCTGGGGGCTCTGAGGGTCTGACCGGGATCGGCGTCATGCTCGGCTTCTTCAACCGAAATCATCATCCGGTCCGCCCACATAAACCGCGTGCCAAACAGGTCTTCGACACTCATGGGGCGTGAGGTGCTGGATTGAATGCTTAGGGTGTAGTCACGGTATTCAATCCGTGCGCCGGTTGATGTCGCGGTGACTTGGAGACTGTCGGGACCGCGCAGCATTGGCCATTGCGACAAATCAAGCCGGTCGATGCCCACTGTGAAATCTATGATCCTGGCATTGTCGCTCGTGGCGCCTAGAACAAAGACGTCTGCTCCGGCTCCGCCTTGCAGGACGGTGCGGCCGGGACCCGCTTCGAGGATATCATCACCTGCGCCGCCGCGCAGGGTGTCGCCATGGATACCGGCCACCAGAATATCATCGCCACTGGTTCCGAGATGATTGACCGCTGTTGTGCCGCTACTGTGCTGCCAAACTTCTCCCAAGTTGCTGACATCCAAGGTAAACATACTGACGCCCGTGTCGCGCTGCGAACTGATGGCAACATAGATCGTGCCATCACTGGCATGGGCATCAATGCCCGATATATTGTGCAGACTTGTGGTCAAAGTGTCGATGGCTGTGTCGCGCCAGATGAGCTGACCGTCCGGCATCAAGGTGAACAGGGACACCCCATCATCGCCTCCGCCCGCCAAGACCATGACCTGACCATCCACTTCGACAACGGAGAGGGCCACCACCTGACCAAAGCGGGTCTCTCGGGTATCAATCTGGTGGTCAACAAGAACAAGATTGCCTGCCTCGGTGAGTTCGACCACAGAAAGAGAGGAGCTTCCGGCGGCGGCCATCACCACAAAGGTGCGGCCATTGATCTGGATGCTTTCCATCGCCGTTGGTGTCGCAACGCCCAACCCCTGTTCTGCCCCCAATTGAGCGGAGAGATGGGTCGAGCCGGTTTCCGGATCGACCAATAGGGCCGCCATTTCATGCGAATTTTGGTCGGCAACAATCACATAGGTGTTGCCGCCATGGCTGAGCGGGCTCAGAATTTGGCCATAGCTGTCCGGGAGCTCATCTGGCAGGGTTAAGTCACCAAGCCCGACTTGCCGCACCAGTGATGCGGTCTCTTCCTGAGTGGTGGCCGTGGTGACAAAGCTGGCCGCATCTTCGGGGCTAAGGCGATCTTGGCGGCCAATATTGCCGTTGTCATCTATATCAAAGCACCAAATGCCATCTTCGTCGCCACTGACAAGGGCCACAGGCCCGTCGGGCAGGTTGTGAACCGCCAATGTTTCAACAGGGTTGTGATTGAGCGCACCGGTGAAAAAGGCCATGTCTTGCATGCGCCAATTACCATTGCTTTCCAGCCGGTAACTGCACAATCCGCCCCAGCGTCCGCTGGTTGTGATCAAGAAGACCCCTTGATCGGTTTCGACAAAACATACGGAATCCAATCCAACATCCAGCGCAGTTGCGCCGCTTTGGATTAGGCTTTGCGCCTGTAGGCTCAGATTAATATGTGGCTGTATGCTCATCCCACGACCCCAAGTTAGCGGTAGGATCGTCTTCGCAGGCCAGCATGGCGCGGAGCGTCATGGGATTGTGGCAAATCCGGGGAAGGTCCCTTGGATTAAAATGAAATGCTATTGTTTTGGACCTTGGGGCAGGGGCCGTTGGGGGCGTGGTCTGCATTAGCTCTGGCTCCGCCCCCCTTGCGCACGATAGAAGTAGAAAACCTTGTTTTCATGTGCAGATGTCTGAACCAGTTGTTTCCATCTTGATGCCCTTTCATGGGGCTTGCCCCACGCTTTGCTCGAGTGTGTGCTCTGTGCTGGCGCAGAGTTATCAGGAGTGGGAGCTGATCTTGGTGGATGATGGTGGCCATGATGACGCCGCCGCCCAAGCCCCGGTCTTTGCCCCGACTTCTGCTCAGGCCTTTGCCGAAAGTGATCCGCGGATCCGCTATGTGAAAACACAAGGCGGGCAGGGGGCCGCTGTGGCTCGAAACCAGGGGTTGGAGCACGCACAGGGGCGTTACATCGCCTTTCTGGATGCGGATGACCGCTGGCACGCATCCAAGCTTGAGCGGCAGTTGGCCTTGATGGTGCAAACGGGGGCCGCGCTTAGCCACACGGCCTACGAACGCCAATTGCCCAACGGACAGGTCTTGGCGCGTGTGCCCGCACGCGCGCGGCTCTCGTATGATGACATGTTGGGCCCAAACCTGATGGGGTGTTTGACGGTGATGTATGATCGTGAGCGCTTGGGCACACACCCCATGCCGAATTTGCCGCTCCAACATGATTATGCCCTGTGGCTTCGTCTTATCCGTCTTGGTGGTGATGCCGTGGGGGTTGATGAGGTTCTTGCTTATTATCGCGTCTCACCTGGATCGCTCTCAAGCAACAAACGCCATGCCATCCGGGATATATGGCGGGTCTGGCGGCAGGAAGAAAACCTGCCTTTGTGGCACTGTGCGGCAGCGATGTGGCGCTATGGCTGGTATAGTTTGCGGTATCGGGTTTTGAATAAACCCGAGGTTTAGGGGCAGAACCATTCACCCCGCCCCCCTGCGCCCACCCTCATTTCTTTTAACAAGAGACACACTCTAGGATAGCGCGCGCGCCTTCCAAGCCCTTGCGACAGTGCGATTGTGAAACGCCTTTCGGGGGAATGGGCCAAGCTGACGGTGATGTGCATTGCAACGAGCGGCAGAAACGAGCCCAAAATAATCAATACTGCACGGCGGACGACTGTCAGTTATTCGGCTTCTAAGGCCAGTCTTCTGACCAACACCAAGATCATCATCCCTGCAATGAACAGACACACTGCACCGGCGATCCATGCGATAGGCGTGGAGTAAATCTCGGCGAGAGTTCCAGCCAGAACCAGCCCCAATGCGGCCCCTAGTTGTTGGATCAAAGATCGCAACGACAGCATGGTTGAGCGCTGATGGTCCTCGACACAGCGATGCAGAATGCTGCTGGCTGGTGTTTCGCTTACGCCAAGGATCACCGAATACAGGACGAAGACGGCCACAAAGCCGATGATACCGCCTTGCAACGCCAATGTGACCTGCACGCCTGCTAGGCACGCAAAACTCGCGGCCAGCGTCATGGCGTGCCGCCGCCTGAATAGCCGGCTAATGAGCGGCGACAGGGATGCGCCGAACGCGATCGAGAAGAAATAGCTCGCGGTGATGACACCGATGACGGTGTTTGCATAACCCGCGTCCAACATGGGTTTTGCATGGGTGGGCCAGATCACTTCGACCGGGTTGCTTGCCATTAGAAAGAACGCCAAGGCTGCCAGTAGGATTGAAAGTGTGGGATGCTTTAGGGCGAGCAGGCCCGAGTCTTTGATCACCGTTGGAACGTTTGTAAACCCCTGACGGAGTGCGGTGAAATCCCTTGGCCGTGGTTTTTCGACAATGGCAAACATCGTGACACCAAACACGCCCAACATCACCATGAGACTTGCAAAGTAGGACACATCATAGATGCTGAACCCGAGGCTTTTTGCGACCGTGCCAAAAATATCAGGCAGAAGGCCGCCTAAAACGGCACCCATCGCCAACCCAACGGCGTTGGCCCATTGCGCTTTGGCCAGCGCGGGCTGGACATCCACATTGGGCGCGGTGGCCCTGAATGTTTCGACAAACCACGCATCAAGCGTGCCGGACCTGAGCGCGCGGCCAAAACCGATGAAGGCAAAAGAGAGCGCGAGAACGTAGAAGTCGCTCGTCGAGAGAAAGAGTACCAGCGACATCAAGCTGGCGACGACCGCCGTCAAAAAGACTGGCTTGCGGCCAATGCTGTCGGCAAGGCCTCCAAACGGTAGCTCCATCGCCATTGTGGTGACCGAATAGACCCCGAAAAGAAGCGAGATTTGAACAAGGTCCATGCCACGGTCACTCAAGGCCAGAGCAACAACGGCGACGGTCAGGCCCATCGCAAAACGGTCAAGGAACTGGTGTATCTGAAACACGCGAATATGCCGTCGCGCTGTCTCATTCAGTGCTGCGAAAGAGAACTCGGTTTCGGTGGTCATCTTTGCAGCATCCACGTTGCTGTTGACAGGCACAGTACATTAAGTGGGCCAGAATGAAGGTCGCGCGGCAAAGGGTTTCTTTGTCCCACGTTCGGCACTACACGGCCTGACGGGGAATGTCGGGCCTGTTGCACCCATCCAGAAATGTCACCACAGGGCGTGAGCGCATAATCCATCTTATGTTAAGAATCTCATGTTTTGAGGTGGGTCTCAGTCACAAAACCACCTCAAAACATATCGTTGGAATGTGTTCAGGCCTTCTCGCGTCGTTCTTTGTAGCGGGCAACGCCTTCGATCATGGTGTTGTAGAACTTCTGCGGGGCTTCGCTGCGGCGTGCCTCAAGCAGGGTCCATTGCTGTTGAACCAGAGCATCACGGGCTGTGTCAGATTTGAGAATCTTGAGCGCAGCCTCTATCCCGTCACCAAGTAGGTCTTCGGCAAAGACAAATTCTGTGGGTTGTAGTGGCGCGACGTCGGAATGCTCAAAGCACAAGATCGGCACATTGTTATTGCGGGCGATTGAGGCGCCTCCCCCGCCGCCGGTGAAACCTGGGGGCTGGAAGAACAGGGCCGCTGAGCTGGCCACATGGTAGAACTCATCATAGTTGAGCACCGGGTGCACGACGATCCGGCCTCGTTTGCGGAACTCCTGAAAGCGCTTATGGTCTTTGAGGAGGTTCTTGGGGTCTTCGGCCCCGACCAAATGCCAATCTGCCTCGGGGAGCTGCCCGAGCAGATCCAGGATTTGATCAACCTCACCGTTTTGGTAGCCCTGCAATGTCTTGTCGAGCCGGACGCCAACCCAAGCGGTCAGGATACGCTTGCGATCCTGGGGCATGGTTTTCATGCTGTCGGGAACCACAGCGGCTTGCAACCCCGGGAAAGGCGGATAGGGGCTATAGCGGACCAACGCATCTTGCGGGTCGCCATTTAGAGGATGCGGACCACGGGCGATAATGACGTCGGTCAGCTCATCCACATCGTTGTTGGATTGGACAAAGAAGAAGCCGGTGGGCACATATTTGTGCAGGATATGGCGAACGAGCAGGCTTTCGTTGGCGTGATATCCCGTGCGGCCACCGCCGTACAAGATCATGTCCGGTTGCATGTTCAATATCTGTTCACAGGTATTGATCAGGCCACGGACCCCAAAGCTCTCGAAATAGCGCACGGAAATGCGGTCGCGCAGGTCTTCGGGCACTTTTTCTTCGATGAAATCGCGCAGCACAGCGATGTTATCAGGGCGGTAATAGTCTTCGAACCCGGCATTCCAGCTGATTTGCCGCTCATAGGTGGCCACCAGCGTGACGGTGATATTGGGATCAAGAGACGCCAGAGACGCGGCAAGCGACAGATACAAATGTTTGTGCGAATGCACGGCGGAAATCTTGATAACGTCCAAGCACAAGATGATGTTCAAGGGCGCATCAGGGACATGGCGTGGTGCGGCGTTTCGGGTCTCAAGAATGTCACGGGCATAGGCGACGATTGGGTCCACCATATCGCGGCGCACCTTGAGATAGGTCGAGTAATCAACCGCCTCAACGGCTTGCGCCATATGTTCCGCGGCCGCGACGCGATCCCCTTTGCCAAGCTCTTCTAGGGCCAATTGGGCATTGCACCGCATGACCTTGCGGCGAATTTGGCTGATGATCTTGGCATCATTGCGTTTCGTCATGGAGGAGGTGCGATACCAAGCGGCCAAAGATTCGCGCCAGCGTTCCTGCATAAAGTAGCTCTCGCCAAGCAGGCGGAAGACGTCACGATGGGGCGGGCCTTCCTTCTCGGCAGCTTCCAAAATCCTTTGGGCTTCGTCCAACTCCCATAGCTTGATGAACTCACGGGCCAGATTGATCCGGGCTTTGGTCAGAGGCAGCCGTTCATCCGGGCCTTTTGCCATCGCAATTGATGGCGTGGCCTGAGATTTCAGCTGAACTGGTTTGTCTTCTTTTGGTGCGCTAGGCTCGTCTTGAGGGGCCGCAGACACCCTTTGGGTGAATTTGGCGGCACTCTGTCGTGCCGAGGCGATGGGGCCAGTGGGCAGGGCAGGCGGAGATTGATCTTGTGGCGCGCTGTTGTCAGGTGCCTGTTTGGCATCCGCATCCTTCAGGTCACTCTCCCCCGAAACGGTGGTTTTAGAAATGGATGTGGAGAGTGTCGTCGAAAGCATCTTCTGTCCTGATGATCTACGCCGGTTTCCCTGGGGGAACTTGGCGTGTGTCTATTCTTAAAAAAAGTGGCTCGCAATCATTGCGAACCCGCAGCTGTCACAAGGATCATATGACATAGCGCATCTATCAAGCTTCTAATTTTGCTACAAGATGCATGGTTCGCCGGTTTTCATGAGAGAGGCGCACGCGCCTAACGTGTGTTTGGAGGGCCGATGTTCTAATTTAGATGAGTTCGGCGGATAATTTGTCTAGGTAAACCTTGACCAAATGCTGGGCCCTATCGGCTTTGGAGGCTTCTGCATAGCATCGGCATTCCGGCGCATTTCCCGAGGGACGAAGATGTACAATTTCGCCATTTGAAAAGGTCACGCGCAACCCGTCTGTGATGTCTAAATTAGTCTCTGTTTCACCAAAAAACGTCTCTCTGGCTGGGGCTGATGCCGTCAGTTTTGAAAGGAAGCTTTGAGAAATATCGGAGCCAATGTCCGAAATGCGATCGGCTGCGGTAAAGCGTGGTGGTAAGCCGGTCACAAGCTGTACCAGCCCCTGCCCCATTTTATTGGCGGCGGCCAAGGGGGCCAAGATTGGCAAAAGACAGTCGCGGGTCATCAACGGCGGCAATGGACCAGCGGGGCCTTGGGCTTCAAACCCAAGCAAGAAACCGCCGTTTGCCTCATACCCAGCCACAGGGGCCTCTGGAGTGTCGGCCAAAGCGGCTTCCATTGCGGCGATCACATAGGGCGATCCAATACGAGTCAGATGGATTTCGGAAAAATCAGGCATCTGATGGATCATGGAGTTGGATGAAATCGGGGTGCATAGGCACCGAGCGCCCAAAGTGCGTGCTGTGAGCGCGCCCAGAACATCACCCGGCACGATACGGCCGGTCTCGTCGGCCAACATGGGTCGGTCGGCATCCCCATCGGTCGATATGATAGCATTCAGCCCATGCTCATGGCACCACCCTGCCAGCAAGGCTTGAGTGTTTGGGTCCAAAGCTTCGGTATCAACGGGGATAAAACGATCAGATCGGGCCAGGGGCACCACCTCGCCCCCCAAAGATTGGACCACGTCGACCATCAGGTCGCGGGCGACGGAACTGTGTTGATAAACACCAATGCGCAGCCCGGCCAAGGCCCGAGGGCCAAAGCCCGACACATAGCGGGCAACATAGGCTGCGCTGGCGGAAGAATCCTCGGTGTATTTCGCCGTTAATGCTGCACTGTTTCGGCCTAAATTGGCTTGAATCGCCTGTTCGTCCTGCTTGGTGATTTCGCCGGTTGGTACATAGAACTTCAAACCGTTGCGATCGGCTGGGATGTGGCTGCCAGTCACCATAATCGCCGCCTGCCCGGCCGCGAGGGACGAGAGGGCCAAGGCGGGTGTGGGAAGCGCCCCGCAGTCGATGACGGGAACACCCTCGGCCAAAGCCGTGCGGATGACAGCCTTGGCAATGTCAGGAGAAGACGGGCGTAAATCGCGCCCGATGTGCAACGCGCCACCATGTGGGCAGGCCGATAAAAAGGCGCGGGTGTAATCAGCGACCAAATCGTCGTTTAATTCAGTCACGAGACCGCGCAGGCCGCTTGTTCCAAATTTGGGCGCCATGAGATGTCCTTTGAAATACCCGTGTTATGTGCGGCATTTGAGTGATGTTCTCAAGTGTGTAAGTGGCGCGGCACAATCAGCGGTAAACCGCATTGTTTGTAAAGCGATCTGGAAATATCTCTCTAGAATTGCAATGGTCGCGGCACATGACGCACAGGCTTTGTGCGACCGGTGAATCGGTAAATGACACTTAGACAAATTGAGTTCTGGTATGGTCGCTGAATCAAATCCACTTTTTTCGCAACAATGGCACTTTGAACTGATTGGAGATATTCAATCAGTTTGGGCTGATTACACCGGACAAGGCGTTGATGTCGGCGTTTATGACGATGGTGTGGAGCGCACGCATGATGACCTTGATGGGAATTACAACGGATCGCTTCATGCTAGCGGCGATGACGGTCAACCCAACACATCCAGTGATGCGCATGGCACGGCTGTCGCCGGTCTGATCGCGGCGGAAAACAACAATATTGGCGGTGTTGGTGTTGCCTTTGATGCGGATGTCACCGGGGTTGATATCCTGTCTGATTTGACATCAGAAACCGCCTCTGTCGCGGCCTTGCGTCATATGGAAGAGTTTGAAGTTACCAACAATTCCTGGGGCTATACGCCCAACTATGCCCCCTTCCTGAGCATTGCCGACAGCTCAAGCCAAGCGAGCAACGAGGCCAGCGGTTTTGCACATGCTGTGGCGAACGGCCGGGACGGGCTGGGAACGGTGATCCTTAAGGCGGCCGGCAATGAAGCCAATAATTCGGTTTTGCTGTCCGATGGCATTGTCGGCAATGCTCAGGGCGAAGGGCTCAATTCCTTGCACACGGTCATCACCGTGGCGGCCACAGAAGAAGACGGAACAGTGGCGGATTATTCCAATTGGGGGGCGAGCCTGTTGATCGCGGCCCCGGCGGCAGAGGTGACAACAGATCGCTCTGGCTCTGCGGGATATTCCTCGGGGGATTATGCGGATGATTTTGGCGGAACCTCCGCCGCGACGCCGGTGACGGCGGGGGTGGCGGCCCTTATGTTGGAGGCCAACGCCGATCTGGGCTGGCGTGATGTCCAGAATATTTTGGCCACCTCGGCCTCACATACCGGATCCGACTACGGCAGCAGCAGCGCCGGATATGAGGTCGGAGACTGGGGAGCCAACGGTGCCAGCAATTGGAATGGTGGTGGCATGAGCTATCACCTGTCTTACGGCTATGGCATGGTCGATGTCTTTGCCGCGGTGCGTATGGCCGAAGTCTGGGACCGGCTGTACGAAGATGCGGCCGTCAACGAAAACGAGGAGGTGGTGACGGCCTCCTTCTCCGGAAATCTGGCAATCAATGACAACACAACCACAACCGTGTCGATCAATGTCACCCAAGGGGTGATGATCGAACATATCTACGTCACTCTTGAAGGGACCCATACCTATCTAGGGGATCTCGAGGTTCGGCTTGTCTCGCCTGATGGCGATAGCTTTTTGCTCTTTGACAATGAACTGGGCGGTGCGGACCTTGAAGAGGCGTGGACCTTTGGTATTGCGGCGGCGCGCGGCCTGACCTCGCAAGGGGAGTGGCGTCTTGAAGTTCAAGACAGTGCCGGAGGGGATACCGGAGCAATTACAGGCGTGGAGCTGGAGTTCCGAGGCTCGGAGGTTAGCACCGACACGGTCCACCATTTCACCCAGGACTTCGAGGATTACGCCGATGAAGACGCCGGGCGTCGCACCCTTGAGGATACGGATGGCGGTTCTGATTGGATGAATCTTGTCGCGGTGACCGGCAATGTCGCCTTGTCGCTAAGTGCAGGCGGAACCTTGAGCGTGGCCGGCGATGAATGGGCCAGCATTGCGTCGGGGACCGACATTGAAAATGCCGCCCTAGGCGATGGCAATGACACCGTCACCGGCAGTTCGGAGCACAACACTATTCTTGGTGGCCGTGGCGATGACAGTCTGCGGGGCGAAGGCGGTGAGGATCACGTTGAAGGCGGTGCAGGCAACGATAGGGTCTATGGCAACGGGTCAAACGATACGCTTTATGGCGGTGATGGGGATGACCGGCTCTCGGGCAGCTCCGGCGACGATAGTCTGCGCGGTGACGCCGGAGACGATACGCTCTATGGCGGGTCTGGCGATGACATCCTGCGTGGCGGCGATGGTGACAATTACATGGCGGCTGGTGCCGGTGATGACAAGGCCTATGGTGGCACCAATGACGACAGCATGACCGGCGCTTCGGGCCATGACCGTATGGTTGGCGGTGGCGGCTCTGATACCGTTTGGGGGGGCACGGGCAACGATACGCTTTATGGCAACGCGGGCAATGACACGCTGAATGGCGAAGACGGGGCCGATTGGTCCTCAGGCGGGGATGGGGCCGACTTGCTCTTGGGGCGCGACGGCAATGACACGATGCGTGGCTCAAATGGCAACGATCGGTTTTACGGTGGAGCCGACAACGATGTGTTGGCCGGGAACCTTGGGAATGACACGCTCAATGGTGGGTCGGGCAATGACCGGATGTTTGGCGGCGACGGTGCGGACCAGCTCATTGGCGGCAGTGGGTCAGATGTCATGAGCGGTGGCGATGGCGCGGATGTCTTTGTCTTTGGTTCCGTCTCCGAAAGCGCGCATGGCTCAGGGCGGGATGTGATCGTCGATTTCACCCACAATGTCGATCAGATCGACCTGAGTGGGCTTGGCTCTGGTCTGACATTTGTCTCCAGCTACAGCGGCAGTGCCGGACAGGTGCGCTACAATGACAGCATCGGGCGTCTATATGTGGACATAGATGGGGATGGAGCATCTGATCTGTCGATCAATGTTACCGGTGCTCCAACCTTGGATGCCGGCGATTTGATCCTGTAAGGGGGATCGATATGTGATCTTATGTGACTGCCTCCTTTGCAGAGGGGGCAGTTTTTCTTTGCCTTATGGGCAAACAGCCGGGGTTGGTTTGGCGGGTATGGTTTTCCCATCTGATCAACCGGCCCGATTTCGTGTACAAAATGGTCGAAAGTGTCGAGTCCATTTCACCACGGAGTAGTATGATGCCCAATATCTCTTTGACGACCACCACAGTTGGCAGCGGCATAATTGTCGACTTGGCCAGCGATGTGAGTGCGACCGGCTTTATCACCGAAGGTGTCAGTGCCGCGAGCTTTTCAAGCTGGGCCGTGGCGGGGTTTGCGGATGACCAACAGATAACAGTGGCAGGCAGCGCCATGTCTGCCACGTCCAGCGCCATCTATATGAGCGGTAGTGAAGCCCGGGTTTCTGTGCTGGCCTCTGGGCAGGTGTCGAACACAGATGATGGCGCGAGTGCGGCGATCTATATGGCGGGTGACAACTCTTTGGTGACCAATCTCGGCGCGATTTCTGGTGGGGCGGGTGTCGAGATTGTCACCAGTTCCGGCGGCGGCGGTCAGGTGGTCAACCACGGCACCATAAGCGGCGTTGGGTTTGGCTATGCGGCAACCCTGTATAATACGGCCCGCTATGGGGCGGGAATTTTGTTGGATGGTGGGACATATGATGGCCCCGAAGAAATTGACCCGGTGCGTATCATCAATACCGGGGTGATTTCGGGCGCGACCCAAGATGGATATGCGCCGGGCTATGCCATTTTGATGGAATCCCGTGTCGAAGAGGAAGACGATCAGGTCTCGGCCACAGAGCAAAGCAACGTGGCCGCCTATATCGCCAATTCGGGCCAACTTATGGGGGATGTGCGGGTTCTGGATCAAGCGGACCAACTGCAGAACTCAGGAGAAATCCACGGTGACCTCCGCATGGGGGGCGGCGATGATTGGGTCGATTCCCGCCTTGGACAGGTCTTTGGGATCACTCAGGGTGAAGATGGTCATGACAGCCTGATCGGTGGCGAGCATAGCGATATTATTGATGGCGGTGCCGACAACGATTCCATCATCGGTTTCGATGGCGCAGATGAGCTGATTGGTGGCTCTGGCGAAGACACGCTGCGCGGGGGGGCCGGTGAAGACACGATTGATGGCGGCTCGTCTGACGATGAGATTCGCGGCGGCTCGGGTGATGATTATATCGATGGCGGTAGCGGTGGTGACGATATCCGCGGCGAAAGCGGTGACGATACCATTTTGGGCGGCAGCGCCAGTGATACGATTGATGGCGGCTCGGGCGAGGAGAATATTGACGGTGGCTCCAGTGCTGACCTGATTTATGGCCGCTCGGGGGATGATTTCATTCGCGGCGACAGCGGATCGGACACCATGTCCGGCGGGGCCGGGGCGGATACGATCTCGGGTGGGACCGGACATGACGAAATTGATGGTGGCTCAGGCGGGGATCGCATTTTTGGCGGCTCCAATGACGATACGATCGAAGGCACCTTGGGGGATGACTATCTTGATGGTGGGGCGGATGATGATGTGCTGCGCGGCGGGTCGGATAATGACACGCTGATTGGCAATGCCGGGCAGGATGAGCTGAGCGGCGGCAATGGGGCCGATGTCTTTGTGTTCAACGCCGAAACCGACAGTGTCCATGGGGCGACCCGTGATACGATCACCGATTTCGAGGCCGGGGTTGATATGATTGACCTAAGCGGTATTGCCTCGGGTCTGACCTTTGTCTCAAGCTATACCAGTACCGCAGGCGAAGTGCGCTATAACGACAGCGTTGGGCGGCTATACGTTGATGTTGATGGTGATGGTGGCTCTGATTTCTCGGTGGATGTGACACCGGGGTCCGGCCTGAGCGAAAGCGATTTGATTTTGTAAGCCCGATTTTTAGACCGCTGATGGCCTGAACATGTGACCTGATAAAACTGCTAGGCGGGGCCGATATATTCGGTCCCGTTTTTGTGTTAACAGTTTTCCAATTGATAAAAAAATTTCAACAAGGAGGCCCGAAATGGCCGTTTTATCTGGTGCAAGCCTCACTTTGAGCGATGTAGAAACCA
Organism: Pelagimonas sp.; assembly: GCF_058892305.1. Lineage (NCBI taxonomy): Bacteria > Pseudomonadati > Pseudomonadota > Alphaproteobacteria > Rhodobacterales > Roseobacteraceae > Pelagimonas > Pelagimonas sp. The sequence continues at coordinate 15,967 of NZ_JBZXVN010000056.1, read as the reverse complement.
ATAGCGCCACCCAGGCTGTAAGTATCCCCTGGGACATTGCGAGCGCAGAGATTGGCGGTGTGACCTATGTTTATTCAGCAGCCCATTCCAATGATGCCATTCAAGTCTGGACCCTGTCCGCCAGTGGTGATTTGACGGCGGTTGCGACGATAGACGACACCGTTGCGGCCACACTCGACGGGGTCGCAGGGCTTGATGTCTTTACCTATGACGGGACACCGTATTTGGTGGCGTCTGGCGTGAGTGATAGTGGGATTACGGTTTTTGAGCTTTCGGATTCCGCCCCTTATCTCACTTTTACCGACCGAGCGTTTGACGCAGACGATCCTGATACCCACCTTGGTGATGTTCATAACACAAAGGTTCTGACCTTGTCTGGGGGGACCTTTATTTATGTGTCCGACTATTATGGGGATGGGCTAAGCGTCTTTTCCTTTGATGACACCAATGGTTTGACCGCCGTTCAAAACATTGATGACGACGCGACGCTGGAGTTGAATGGCGCTTGGGGGATCGAAACCTTTGTGCAAAACGGACAGCAATACATTGCGGTGCTGGGCGGCTTCGATGATGGGATATCGGTCTTTTCCGTTGATGACACAACGGGGATGTTGACCTCTACGGCAAATCTTGCCGGGGTGGATGGTTCCCTGGAAAACCCTACGCGGGCGGCGTCGCTTGAGATTGATGGACTGACCTATCTCTTTGTGACCGAATATGCCGGGGATGCTGTCAGCGTTTTGACCTTTGACGGTACAAACCTTGAACAAGAATTCCGTGCTACGGGTGATGGTTTGGATGGCGCAACTGAGGTGCATATCATAACCCCCGGCGGACAACCGCATTTGGTGGTGTCCAGCCAAAACTCCGATCAGATCGAAGTGTTTGCGATTGATGTCACCCCCTATAGCGCAACACAAGGCCACCTGACACATGTACAAACCTTGGTGGACGACGCCGAAGAAGGCTCCCTGAATGGGGCGCAATATGGCACGGTTGTCACCGTCGAAGGGAGCAGCTTTGTGCTGACCAGCGCTCGATTTAACGGGGCGGTGAATGTGCATGAGATCGGCGGTGGCGATGATGCGATCACCGGCACCAACGCCAGTGATGAGATATCTGGCGCGTCTGGCGATGACACGCTCGAAGGTGGCGGCGGTGACGATGCGATTGCGGGCGACAACGACGATGACCTGATCCGGGGCGGTTCGGGGGCTGATACGCTTGATGGCGGCGCGGGCGATGACGATCTGATGGGCGGCTCGGGTGATGACGAGCTAAACGGCGACGCGGGTGTTGATGTGCTGGAGGGTGGCTCGGGCAATGATTTGATCCGGGGCGGTGATGGCTCGGATCGCGGCTGGGGCGGCTCTGGCAATGACACGTTCTCGGGCGGTTCGGGCGAAGACACTCTGCGCGGCGGCGACAACAACGACCGCATGTTCGGCGGCAATGACGATGATGTTCTGGCGGGCAATTCCGGCGATGATTACATCCGGGGCGGCAATGGCAACGATCAGGTCTTTGGCGGCTCTGGCGATGATGATCTTGGCGGTGATGCGGGCGACGACACCGTTGATGGCGGGCTTGGCGATGATCTGATCCGCGGCGGAAACGACGATGACGTTCTGATTGGCGGACGCGGAGCCGACACGCTGGTCGGCAATTCCGGTGATGATAGCTTGCGCGGCGGTGCCGATGATGACCGGCTGATTGCCGGCACGGGCAGCGATACGCTGATGGGCGAGAGTGGTGCGGATGTGTTTGTCTGGACCAACGCAAATCAAAGCGTGCACGGATCAGGCCGTGATCAGATAGCCGATTTTGAAGCGGGCGTTGACCAAATCGACCTGTCGGCAGTCGGCTCTAATTTTGTGACCAGCTACACCGGCACAGCAGGCGAAGTGCGCTACAACGATGCCGTCGGGCGGCTATACGTCGATATTGACGGCGATAGCGCCAGCGATTTCTCGGTTGATATCGGTGCCGGAGCCGGGTTGAGCGAAAGCGATTTGATCCTTTGATCCGGTAGCAAACCATATCGAGACACTGTGCATTCCGCGCTGTGTCTCGTTGAAATTTTAGCATGATCGGCAGAGCGCCCCCTGCCCTTTGCAAATATTCTTAGGAGAGACTTATGGCCATTGTCATCACAGGAACAAGCACCGCGACGCTAACTGTCAACACGACAACCCCCTATCTGGTGGCCAATGGCGCTGTGATCCATCCGGGCACGTATTTCACGGGCATTCAATATACGTCGGCACCGAGCACAGGCGCGGTTCTGGATAGTATTGTGACCCTTTCCGGGGCCGTGAGCACCTATCGAGGCCATGGGGTTGAGATGAATGGCGACGATCTTCTGACCATAACTCAGACCGGATCGCTTGAAGCTTATCTGAGCGGGGCCGACGGGATTCGCTTTGGCGGTGATGGGAACCGCGCGGTGATTCAAGGATCGGTCTTTGCATCCGATTTTGCGGTTTTTGGTGTCTCTACGACGGGCTCTTCTGAGCTGACGATTTCCCAAACGGGCGTGGTGCGCGGTGGTGGAGATGGCGGGTTCCCGACGGGCATTGTGGATGATGGCTATTCGGCTGCTGTTGGGTTTCGGGGGTCTCTCCAGCTTGACAATCACGGGCTGATCCATGCCGAGGAAAGCCTCACCAGTGGCTATCGAATTGCGGTCACAACCGCAGCGAGCACCGTGGCAACCGGCAACCGGTTGGGTCCGGCAAATGGCGGGACGCTGGATCTTTTGAACACAGGCATCATCCGGGGGGATGTCTTTGCAGTGTCGGGGAACGACACGATCCGAAACTCCGGATTGATCGAGGGGGATGTCACGCTGAATGGCGGCCACGATGTTTTTGACACCCGAGGTGGTCAGGTCACAGGGAGCGTCGACCTTGGCGATGGTGACAACACTGCCTATGGCAGCGATTTAGATGACAGCATTTTGGGCGGTGCCCAAGGCGATACGATCTATGGCTTTGATGGGAATGACAGCATCCAGGTCGGGGCTGGCGGAAGCAAAGTACGGGGTGGTGCCGGGGATGACACGATTGTCGGCGGCGATGGCATTGATGTGCTGTTTGGCGGGTCGGGGCATGACTTCATGCAGGCCGTTGATGGTGAAATCAACGTGCTATACGGGGATTCCGGCAATGACACGCTGGCTGGGTCGGATGAAGTTGACCTGCTGTTTGGCGGGTCTGGCAATGACTTCATCCAAGGCCATTCTGGCAATGACCAAATATCGGGCGGCACCGGAAATGACAGTCTTTACGGCAATGTTGGGGACGATACGATCAAGGCCGGAGATGGCAATGACACCATGTATGGCAATGAGGGGGCCGATAGCCTTGAGGGTCGCGATGGCGATGATCTGCTATACGGCCAAGATAATGACGATCGGCTGCGCGGTGGTGCGGGGGATGATTTTCTCTCTGGTGGCACCAATGCGGATGAGTTGCATGGAGGCTCGGGTCATGACCGCATGACCGGCGATAGCGGCGGCGATATCCTCTATGGCAATAGCGGCGACGACAGCATGCTTGGTGGTACAGGACTTGATACAATACATGGCGGGTCGGGTGATGACACCATTGATGGCGGGGTCAACGCCGATGAGGTGACCGGCGGCTCGGGCGATGATTTCATACGCGGTGACAGCGGCTCGGACACCCTGTCGGGGGGCGCGGGCGATGATACGATTTCCGCAGGTACCGGCCATGACAGCGTGATTGGTGGATCCGGCGCGGATCGTCTGTTTGGCGGGGCCAATGACGATACGCTGCGCGGGTCGCTTGGCGATGATTACCTTGATGGCAGCAGCGGCGATGATAGCCTGTCGGGCGGCTCGGGGGATGACACGCTGATTGGCGGGTCTGGTCAGGATGTGTTGTCTGGTGGCAGCGGCGCGGATCTCTTTGTGTTCAAAACCACCAGCGACAGCCCCCATGGGACCACCCGAGATACGATCATTGATTTTGAGGCCGGGATTGATCTGATTGATCTGTCCGGTATCGGATCTTCTTTTGTCGCGAGCTATACCGGCACCGCTGGTGAGGTCCGTTACAATGATGTGGTTGGCCGCATCTATGTTGATGTCGATGGGGACAGCGCCTCGGACTTCTCGGTCGACATCGGCGCGGGGGCCGGTCTGAGCGAGAGTGATTTGATCTTGTAAATCTGACCTGCATTGAGAAGAATCTGAGCTATATTGGCCTGATTTGCGATCTAATAGCCAATAAGGGACGCAGTTCTGCCATATTATCGGCCAAAGCCTTCGGCATAGATTTTGGCCAAAGCGGAACTGCGACTTTGAACTTGGAGACAGCATGACACCTGCAACGGAACTGGAACGTCACTTTCTGGAATTGGTGAATGCAACGCGGGCCGAATACGGTCTCGCTGCACTTCAGCTGGAATTGAACCTCAACGAATCTGCTGATGTGCATGGCGCATGGATGGTTGAGACCGATACGTTTAGTCATACTGGCGACAACGGGTCGGCCCCGTCTGAACGCATGGCGGACGCTGATTATGATTTTTACCAATCCTGGCGTGCGACTGAAAACCTTGCAGTGGTCAATATCTCCGGTACGGATAGCTATCTGGACGAATTGGAGCGTTTGCACACCAATCTGATGAACAGCCCCGGCCACCGGGCCAATATTCTGGATGCGACCGTCACCTCAATCGGGATCGGGCTAAGCTTTGGGCCGATAACCTATTCCAGTGGCAGACAATATGACAGCATTCTGGTCACACAGAACTTTGCGCGGACGTTGGGGACCGAGGATTTTGATATCTACGGTGATAGCGGCGCGGATGCCTTGGCGGGCGGTGTAGGAGATGATCACCTTGATGGCGAGGGCGGCAACGACACGCTGCGCGCGGCGGCGGGGGATGACACCCTCTTGGGTGAAGCTGGCGATGATCTTCTGATCGGCGACGATGGCGATGACAGCCTCGAAGGCGGCAGCGGCAATGATGACCTGCAGGGCGGCGCAGGTGCGGATACCCTGCGCGGCGGCGATGGCGAGAACAGCCTTGCGGGCGGCGATGACAATGACCGGCTTTATGGCGGTGATGATGCCGATACCCTATCGGGAGATGGCGGCGATGACACGCTTGATGGCGGCGATGGCGCGGATGAGCTGACCGGTGGTGTGGGTGACGATAGCCTACTGGGCGGCGGCGGTAATGATAACCTAGAGGGCGGCGACGGCGCTGATGTGCTACGCGGCGGTGATGGGGTCAATACCATGTCCGGCGGGGCCGATAACGACAAGCTCTATGGCGGCTCTGAGGCGGATGAGATGTCCGGCGACGAGGGCGATGACCGCATGGTTGGCGGCGGCGGCGATGATGAGATGCTCGGCGGCGCAGGCGGCGATACGATCTACAGCAACGCTGGCGATGACACGCTGAATGGCGAGGACGGGAATGATTGGTCCTCGGGTGGTGATGGGGTTGATCTCTTGTTGGGACGTGATGGCAATGACACCATGCGTGGCGGCAATGGCGGCGACCGTTTTTACGGCGGCGCAGATGACGATCTGATTGCCGGGAACATGGGTAATGACACCATTTACGGCGGCTCAGGTGATGACCGTCTGTTTGCGGGCGGCGATGACGACCGGATTATTGGTGGACGTGGGTCCGACCGGATGGGCGGTGGAGCTGGTGCCGATGTGTTTGTCTTTGACGATGTTGAAGATAGCGCGCATGGCTCAAACCGGGATGAAATCGTCGATTTCCAAAGCGGGGTCGATCAGATTGATCTGTCCGGTCTTGGCAATCTGACCTTTGTCACAAGCTATAGCGGCGCGGGCGGCGAAGTGCGCTACAATGAGGCGGTTGGCCGGTTGTATGTGGATATTGATGGCGGCGCATCCGACTTTTCCATTGATTTTGCCGATGGCACGGTTGTGACTGCGGACGATCTTATCCTGTAATCCTGTTACTTTCTGACATTGCCGGTATGTCCGGCCTGCCCTCCCCCGCATGATATGCGGGGGATATTTTCTTGCTTTGCAAGTGATCCCTGATACCTTTTGTTTTCTTGCGAATAAAAACAAAAGGTATCAGGGATGCGTATTAATTTTACCGGAACCAATAGTCGCTTTTTCGGCCAGGCATTTTTTGATGGCAATGATGAATTGGCCAGTATCGAGGTCACCAGCCCGCGTGGGGTTGTGACCACCACCGTGGTGATCGAAAATTCCGATACGGGCTTTGTGACGACGTTGACTGGGACAAACCTTTTGGTCGACGCGTCCGGCAATCCGACCCAGGGGACGATCACCGGTGCCAGCTTTTCGCAAGGGGGCGTGGTACAGGGCAGCGTCAGCGATATTTCCTGGAGCTTTACCGGCTTTTTACAGGCGTTGCTTGATGTCGAAGGCAGCAACGATCCTGCAGCCCTTGCCGTGCTGTTCAGCAGTTCGGGAACGATAGAGATTGATGCCTCGGCGGCGATGGTCGAATTGCGGCTTGATGACCTGATAGAAGATATCCTGCCGCTGCTGACCGAGCCGCTGGATGTCATCGGCTCTGATTTCGAGGACCGGCTCTTTGGCACCCCAAATGACGATACCTTCGCACCGGGAGAGGCCAGCGATGGCGGCAATCGCATTCGGGTCTCCGAAGGTGATGACACGGTAGACTTCGATGGTGTCGGCAGCGATGACTGGACCGAAATCCACTGGGGCAATTTCTCTGATCCGGTGACGGTCACGATCGACGGTCCGGCGGGCACCGGTAGCGGCACGGTAAACGGCCATACCACCACCCTGCTCAATGTGGATCAAGCGCTTGAGGCGGACGGGTTCGACGTGATCGGCGGCTCGGGCAATGACACGCTCAACATGACCAATTCGGATGAGGGCTGGTTCTCTCTCAATGGGGCCGAAGGTGCGGACACTTACAATATCCATGTCGGCAATGGCGGGCGAATCAACTTTCACTGGGGGGTGATGGGCGATCCCAGCATGGGGTTGGTGGCGGACCTCTCGACCGGGGTGGTCAGCAATGATGGCTTTGGCAATATCGATCAGATCAACGTGCTGGGCGGCTCTGGCCGACTAGAAATCCGCGGGACTGAGCACGATGACAGCGTCACGGGATCAGATCGCAATGACGGTTTCATCTCGGCCGGGGGCAACGACACGTTTGATGGCGGCAACGGGTTTGACCGGGTGCGCTATGATCGCCGCGATGTTGATGTGGCGGTGTTTGTCGATCTGTCTGCCAATACCGCAACCGGCAGCTGGGATGGCCAGGCCTTTACCCATACCTTGTTGAACGTGGAATACATCCGTGGCTCAGAATTTGACGATACCATCCTAGGCGATGGCGACGATGAGTTTCTGGAGGGCCGCGAGGGCGATGACACGATCCGTGGCAATGGCGGCAATGACGAGCTTGAGGGTGAGGATGGCAACGACAGCCTAGAAGGCGGGGCCGGCGACGACAGGCTGCGCGGCGATGATGGCAATGACACGCTACGCGGCGGTGACGGTCGGGATCATCTGCAGGGCGGCGATGGCAATGACGTGCTGGATGCGTCGGGCGGCACTGCCGCCAGCCAGGGATGGGGTGATTTCATCCGTCCCGGATTGGGCCATGACACAATCATCGGCCATTCCGGGATCTGGGCCTTAGGCGAAGGGGTGGATATCAGTTACGATGAACTCTCGGGGGTCGGAGGGCTGACGATCACGGTCACCACGACCACAGGCGACGGTACGGTGGTGAGCGGTGACGGACGGGTGAATGACACGTTCACCTACACGCATTATTTACGCGGCTCACAGGATGATGACCACATCACCGGGTCCTCAGGCAGCCATTGGGAAGGGCTTGAAGGTCTTGGCGGTGATGACACGCTGGATGGCGGCGGCGGCTATGCGTCGGCGCGCTACAACTGGGAACACGAATATGGCGGCACCTCGGGCATTGATGCCGACATGGCGGCGGGTACGGTGATTGACACCTTTGGTGATACCGACACGCTGATCGGTATTGCCGATATCCGCGCCTCTGTCTTTGATGACACAATAGATGGCCGAGGGGTCTCCACCTATCAGAGCTTCCGCGGCGACGCGGGCGATGACACGCTGCGCGGTGGGGCGGGCGAGAACCGGCTCGAAGGCGGTGAAGGCGATGACCGTGTCTATGGTGGCACGGCTGACGATACGCTCACTGGCGATGCGGGCAATGATCGGCTGGTCGGCGGTGGCGGTGATGACGAGGTTGATGGCGGCGACGGCAACGACCAAATCTACGGCAATTCCGGCGATGACAGCCTGCTGGGCGGCGCGGGTGACGATACCCTGTCAGGCGGGTCAGGCAATGACACGCTGCGCGCCACAAGTGGCGAGAATGTCCTGTCGGGCGGCACTGATCACGACCGGCTCTATGGTGGTGGCGATGATGACACGCTGAATGGCGATGCGGGCAATGACCGGCTGGTCGGCGGCTCGGGCGAGGATGACGTCAGAGGCGGCGAGGGCAACGACATCCTCTATGGCAATAACGGCGATGACCGTCTCGAAGGCGAAGAGGGCAATGATTGGGCCTCGGGGGGCGCTGGTAATGACCTATTGCTGGGGCGTGCGGGCGAAGACACGATGCGTGGCTCAAGCGGCAATGATCGTTTCTATGGCGGCGGGGATGATGACATCCTGTCGGGCAATAACGGCAATGACTCGCTCTTTGGCGGTTCGGGCGGAGACCGGCTCTTTGGCGGGGCGAACAATGACCTTCTGTCCGGCAATAACGGCAATGACTATCTGAGCAGCGGGACGGGCAATGACCGGCTCTATGGTGGCAATGACAATGACACCCTGATTGGGGGGGCCGGGTCTGACACGCTGTCAGGCGGGGCCGGGGCGGATGTGTTTGTGTTCAGCTCGGTGACCGATAGCCCGCATGGGTCCGGGCGTGACGTGATTTCGTCCTTCCAAACCGGCCTTGATGTGATCGACCTTAGTGGTCTTTCCGGGACGTTGACCTTTGTCACAAGCTATACCGGTGCCGGAAACGAGGTCCGCTATAATGACACCATCGGACGGCTCTATATCGATCTCGATGGTGATCCGGCTTCGGAAATGTCGATCGATATCACTGGTGCCCCGGCACTGACGGCGGATGATCTAATCCTCTGATCTTCTAACCGTGGACTAGACAATTCTACCCCGGTGCGAGAATCGTAGGAACCTGTTAGGACTCCCTGAAAAATCAGGGAGTCCTTTTTTACATGACAATTCTTTATACTGATGATGTTGGCACCGGTTACGGCCACAATCTGGGTGCAACTGTTGAAGGGTGGGTCTATGTCTCCGAAGGCACGTTGTTGGCCTCGACCACCAGCTACGGCATTTATGGAACGGGAACCGACCAGCGGGTGACCATCTCGGGCGAGGTTGTAAGCTCGATCTATTCCGCCATTAATATGTCTGGGGATAACGCGAATATCACAGTGCACGAGACCGGGATCTTGTCCGGTGCAGATGGCGGTTCTCACACGAGCGGGATTCAGGCCCGTGGTGATGTCGTGTCTATCACCAATCATGGCATGGTTTCAGGGCGCTTAGGAATTGAGATCGGCCAAGGTGTTTTGCTGAACACTGGGATAATTTCGGGGGCCAGATCCAACGGATCCTTTGGGGAGGGCGTTCTTGTTGCCGCTTCTGGGACGACTGTGATCAACAACAGCGGCACGATTTCTGCGGCGAGCACGGCCATTCGCACGGCAACCAGCCCAGATCCTGACCCGACCGTAAATCTCATCAACAGTGGTGAGATACTCGGCCGCATAAGCCTTTCTGGTGATGGCAATCACACCGCAACAAACTCGGGCCATATTGCAGGTAACCTTTCGTTTGGTACCGGAGACATTGAGCTGCGCAACACTGGTCTCATTGAGGAGTATGTTGCCCTAGGGAATGGTGAGAACTTCGTTGATAACAGCGGCGACATCTACGGGACGGTGTATGGCGGCGGTGACGATGATATCGTTCATAACAGTGGCACTTTGCATGGCATACTTTCCTTAGGCGAGGGCCAAAATGAGTACCTTGCTGTTGGTGATGGCCATGTCATTGAAGGCGTCAACTCAGGCAGTGGCGATGACACGTTGATTGGCGGTTCAAACGCCGATGCTCTTAACAGCTCGGGTGGCGCTGATCTTATTTATGGGATGGACGGCAATGACATCCTTTTTGTCACGTCGGGAGATAACCACCTACGCGGCGGCGGCGGTGATGACTACCTGTCTGGTGGGTCCGATAGCGACACCCTGCACGGCGGTTCTGGTGATGATTACCTGAGTGGTGGCAGCGGCACGGGCGCGGATTCATTGGATGGAGCGTCAGGGAATGACACGCTGATTGGCAATGGTCAGGCGGATACCATGAATGGTGGTTCTGGTGATGACCTGCTGCAAGGTGGTCTCGGAGACGATACTCTTAATGGGGGCAGCGGCAACGATACCATTGTGGCTGGCGCAGATGATGACATCGTTAGTGGTGGCTCTGGCAATGATGCGATCGCGGGCGATGAGGGTGAAGATCAAATCAAGGCTGGCGAGGGCGACGATACCGTCACTGGCGGTGATCATGCCGATACGATTTTTGGCGGCGATGGCGATGATGTTCTGTTGGGCGATGCCTATGGTGACATGATCCGCGGCGGCGGCGGCGAGGATACCATCAGCGGCGGGTCCAATGGTGATACCATTTATGGTGGCTCGGGGGATGATGTCATTGATGGCGGATCCGGCTCTGATTTCATTGTCGCCGATGGTGGCAATGATCAGGTTCTGGGTGGCACAGCCTTTGACACCATTCTGGGCGGCTCGGGCGATGACACTCTGGACGGTGGGGCCAATAGCGACACCGTCGCCGGTGGCTCGGGGGATGATGTCCTGTTTGGGGATAGCGGCGCCGACAACCTGTTTGGCGGATCGGGTGATGATGCCATGTCGGGAGGGACGTCCGACGATAACCTTGATGGCGGATCGGGCAATGACACCCTGTTGGGGGACGGCAATAATGACACGCTGCGCGGCACCCTAGGCGATGACCAGCTTGAGGGCGGATCGGGCAATGATTGGCTCTATGGTGGCTCTGATGATGATGTGCTGATTGGCGGTAGCGGTCAGGATATTCTGTCGGGTGGCAATGGCGCAGATGTCTTTGTGTTCACAGCCGAAACCGACAGCCCACATGGGGCAAGCCGTGACGTGATCACCGATTTTGAGGCCGGGGTGGATCAGATCGACCTGTCCGGGTTTACCGGGACACTGGATTTTGTGACCAGCTACAGCGGCACCGCCGGAGAGGTGCGATATAACTCCACCGTTGGCCGCCTGTATATCGACCTAGATGGCGATAGCGCCTCGGATGTGTCGATTGATATCTCAGGTGCCCCAGCCCTGAGTGAGGGTGACTTGATCCTTTAGGAATACCTGTGTCTTGGCCCATTTTTGAGGCCAGGACAGCCGTTTGGGTAACGTATTCAAGACTTGTTGGGGTTTCCCCGCTCTGAGACAGTCAGGCGGGGCACATTGCAACTTAAGAGCCGGGTAAATTGTACCGGCCATTTTAAATTCAACAGAGGAATATGAAACATGGCTTCTTTTGCAATATCGTTTAACAGTACGACGGCCCGCACCCTAGATGGGTCGGAATCCGGGGTGATCACCAATAACGGGTCACTTCTTGTCACTGGGGATGACGCGGTTCATGCAACGTTCGGGACCAACTGGCTCACCAACAATGGTACGATCTGGGCCTATGGCGGCGGCTTTGCTGCGGTTGAGGTAGATGGTTCGGTCTTTGAGATGCTCAATGGGCGCGATGGCTTGATTTCCGCCGAAAACCCGACACAGGGCACGTTGGATATTAATGTCTCGAACTTGGCGGACATCACCAATCATGGCACCATTCATTCCTCCAATGGCGGCGCGATTGACTTCGATGACAGCGACGGTGGGGCGAACTTCTTTTTGACCAACACGGGCGATATTACTGCCAATAGTGGCGACGCCGTGTATATCGATGTCGGGACCGGGTATACTTATATTGTCAACGAAGGCTCGGTGACCAGTCGTGGGGGCGCTTTTGATATCAACGGAGATACCGCGAGCTCTTCGACCCAAACATTTACCAATCATGGCATGATCACGTCCCGGGATAACATCGCAATGACTGTGGACGTCGGGAATACCGGGTCCTTTGTCATGGTAAATACCGGGGATATTACCGGTTGGAATGGAGCATTCCAGACCAGCCGAGAAACGGATGTGACCCTCACCAATACCGGCACCATGACGGCTCTGACTAGCATACATGATGCGATCAACTTGGGTGGTGGCGATGATGTTATCCGGAACGAAGGGGGTATTTTCGGAGATGTGTCTCTGAGTGCCGGTGCCGATCGGTTTGAAAGCATCGCGGACGGTGTTGTTCATGGGGATGTCACTGGCGGGTCAGGAAATGACAGCCTGCTTGGTGGCAATGCGGCGGACAGCTTTTTCGGCGATGATGATAATGATTATCTGGTCGGACGAGGCGGCGAAGACACGCTGACTGGCGGTTTGGGCGAAGACACCATGCGCGGTGGCTCGGGTGATGATGAGATCTATGGCGACTCCAACGCCGATGAGATTCATGGTGGCTCGGGTGACGATATGATCGATGGCGGAAGCGGCACCGACAACATCTTTGGCAATGGCGGCGACGACACGATCCTTGGCGGGACAGCCGATGACACGATCTCGGGTGGTTCGGGCAATGATGACATTCGTGGCGGATCAAACACCGATGAGATTTCGGGTGGCGCAGGCAACGATATCCTGCGCGGCGAAAGCGGCTCGGACGATATCGGTGGCGGCGCGGGCGAAGACACCCTGTCGGGCTCTAGTGGCAATGACAGCATGGACGGTGGCTCGGGTGATGACCGGATGTTCGGCGGGGCCAACGACGATATACTCGAAGGCACACTCGGCGATGACTATCTCGATGGCGGCTCGGGTGATGACAGCATGCGCGGCGGCTCGGACAACGATACGTTGGATGGCGGATCGGGTCAGGATACCTTGTCTGGCGGATCCGGTGCGGACGTGTTTGTCTTTAACGCCGAAACCGATAGCCCACATGGTGCGGGCCGTGATGTGATCACCGACTTCGAAGCCGGGATTGATACGATTGATCTGTCTGGTTTCGCTGGCACGCTGAACTTTGTGTCGAGCTATAGCGGCACAGCTGGCGAGGTGCGCTACAACGATAGCATCGGACGGGTCTATATTGATCTGGATGGCGATAGCTCCTCGGATGTCTCGTTTGATGTCTCCGGGGCCCCTGCCCTGACTGAGGATGATTTCATCCTCTAAGGTTTAGAAAGGGGCAGCGCGCTGCCCCTTTCGTTTCTCTGGCCGTAGGCTGTGGGGCGATGCTTGTTATGGGCGATGTGCCTCACAACTCCCTTCAAAGGTATGCTGCGCATACCGAGCGGTTCGGATGACTCTTCCGTCACAGCGTGCGACCTGTGCTAGGGTCGTGTCGTCAGCAACGAAATGGTGACGCGATGGGGAAGAGCACTTTGGATGTGCCTCGGGTTTTAAGGATGAGACGGCCCCGTCTTTGGTGTCACAATTTTCAAGCAAGACGCCCGGTCAGTTGACTGGATTGAAAAACGCAACTTTTAACGCGCCCGTTCCGGCGTAGAAGGAGTGTATTATGCCTACGATTATTTCTGGTACGACAAGCAGCACGGTGAATGTCACCAGCACAACTCCCACAATCATCAGCCAGGCGGCTGTGGTCGAAGTCTCAACCGGCACGGGGGTGCATCTGAACAACGGCAGCGTTAGCATTGCGACCTTGGCTGTGGCCGGTTTGGTTGCGGTTGATGTTGGCACAGCGATTTTTACCACGGGCAACGACCGCATCAATGTTACGCAGACCGGTCAGGTTCTGGCTTATGGGTCCAGCACGGATGCCATCATCTTGGGGGGCCAATACAACCAGCTTACGGTTGCGGGCTATGTCTATGCCACGGATTTCGGCGTTCTGGCGATCGAATCCTCCGGCACGGACCGTCTAACTGTGGCGGCCACCGGCACGGTGCAGGGCGGATCGAATGCCGGGGATGGCGGTGAATTTGCCGCCGCTGTTCTAATGGCTCATGGGACGGGGGTGTCCTTTGTCACCAATCACGGCACCATCATTGGCGATCTCAACTCATCGGGGGCCTCAAGCTATCGCTCGGCTGTGGTCAATGCCACGTTTGGGTCTGGGGCCACGCGGGAATTCGAAGAGCTGGCCGATTATCGAATGGTGTTGGACAACACCGGTCTGATCGAAGGCGATATCCTGATGATGGGCGGCAATGACCTGGTCTTTAACTCAGGGCGCATTGCTGGCACGGTCTATCTGGGTCGCGACGATGACAACTTTGATGGCCGTGGCGGCTTTGTCACCTCTTCGGTCAACGGAGAGCACGGCAATGACACCATAATTGGCGGGGATTTCTTTGACCGCCTGTTTGGGGATGAGGGCAATGATTTGCTGTTTGGCCTCGACGGGGGCGACAACCTTGAAGGTGGGGTTGGCAATGACACTCTGCGCGGTGGTGCCGGGGATGACACCTTAGATGGCGACTCCAATTCCGATGTCATTTTTGGTGGGTCTGGCGATGATCTGATCGATGCAGGAAGCGGCACGGATGAGGTGTTTGGCGATAGCGGCGATGATACGATTGATGGCGGCAGTGCCAGCGACACCATTGATGGTGGTTCGGGGGATGATGACATCGACGGCGGCACCAGTGCCGATGTGATTTCCGGCCGCTCTGGCGATGATCTGATCCGTGGCGATAGCGGCGGTGACAGCATGGGCGGCGGTTCTGGCAATGACACGCTCTCGGGTGGAACCGGCCATGACAGTCTTGATGGTGGCTCTGGTCATGACCGAATGTTTGGCGGTGCCAATGATGACACACTAGAAGGCACGCTGGGCAACGACTATCTTGATGGCGGATCGGGGGATGACAATCTTAGCGGCGGCTCACATGATGACCGGCTTGATGGTGGAACCGGTCAAGACACCCTGTCAGGCGGCACTGGCGCGGATATCTTTGTCTTTGGCGGCGTCTCCGATAGCCCGCATGGCCTAACACGCGATGTTATCACGGATTTTGAAGCCGGTGTTGATCAGATCGACCTGTCCGGGTTCTCAGGCACCCTGACCTATATTGGCGGCGCGGGTTATTCCGGTTCGGCAGGTGAGGTCCGCTACAATGCGGCAGTGGGCC
The DNA here is from genome assembly GCF_058892305.1 of Pelagimonas sp. Lineage (NCBI taxonomy): Bacteria > Pseudomonadati > Pseudomonadota > Alphaproteobacteria > Rhodobacterales > Roseobacteraceae > Pelagimonas > Pelagimonas sp. The sequence continues at coordinate 637 of NZ_JBZXVN010000056.1, read as the reverse complement.
GATTGTATGTTGATACAAATGGCGATAGCGCCTCGGATTTCTCGGTTGATCTGACCGGCAACCCCTCCCTAAGCGCAGATGATTTGATCTTGTGATGTGACGTCGCAGGGTGTTTGCGCCCTGCGACCCCCTTGGGTGCATCGTGGTCAAACGCGGGCAGGCAATGTAGCAAAACCACCAGGCTGAAACCCATCCCAGAAGATGGCAAGAGCCAGGAATGACCTCCTTATCCTCAGCAAAAACATGGGCAAGTCTTGGCGTGGGTTCTGCGTTGGAGACAGGGAGACCCGCGGCCATTGAAGGGCGCGGTCGGGATGAAACTTGGCAAGGCTACAACACCCCCCACACTTATCCGGGCAAGCCTTCGATATGCCGCAGACCTGTGTCATATAACCCCAAAATAGAAGAGGTATCGGTGAGCCAGCTAGCAAGACATCCTGTGCAGACGTGAAACCCCACCCTTCCCGTCAGATCGGGAACCCGTGTTGGGGGCAGGAGAGTGAGATCACCTATCAAGGCTCAGGTGATCATGAGCTTGTATGTGGCGCAGTGATGCGGATCGAGAGCCCGTTTGATTTGGAAGGCTAAGAGACGCAGATATTGGTAACGGGTGGTGCAGGTTTTATTGGCTCTGCGG